>JAUVGT010000227.1 GCA_030593645.1 Deltaproteobacteria bacterium | reverse complement strand
ATGGGAAAATTTTGATACCACACCTTCAGCCTGGGCGGAAATGGAAAACCAGGGGGCGTCCTCGTGGAGCTCTATCTCTGATATCTGGTCCTTAATCAAATTCAAAATTTCTCAATGGTGGTGGCAAAGAAACGGGAAAGGCCATTTAAAATATTTATGGCTGGCGGCAGTTCCGCTGCTATTAATCATTATCCGCCGTTTTAAACCCAAAAAACCGGTCCGAAAAACAGGGAAACGGACTGTAGGGGGAACGCATGACATCACATCCTTTGATGGATCTGATTCCGAATTTTACCTGGTCGAAAAAGAATTGACCGGATCCGGTATCACCCGGAAAAAATCGGAAACCTTAACGAACTGGTTAATCCGCCTAAAAAGGCATCATCCGGTTCCTTCCCTGTTTGACGAACTCAAACCCATCCTCAAGCTTCATTATCAATATCGATTTGATCCCATAGGGCTTTCGAAAGATCTGCGATCCAAATTAAAATCAAATACTGAATCATGGTTGGATAGATATCGAAAAGCTGGTATGTAGGAATAAAATGAGCCAGATAAAAGAAATTGCAGGATTGTTAAAAGAACTTGATGATCAGCTCTCGCTCTGCATGCGATGCGGAACATGCCAGTCTGTGTGTCCTGTTTTTGAACAAACCGGGCGTGAGGCTGATGTGGCCCGGGGAAAGCTGGCCTTGCTGGATGGTTTGATCGGAGAAATGTTTAAAAACCCGGAAAACGCATGTAACCGGATCAGTAAATGTCTTCTCTGCGGATCATGCGCGGATAACTGCCCCGGTAATGTTAATTCTCTCGAGATATTTATTAAAGCCAGGACTGTCATCATAAGTTATATTGGGCTATCCATGGCTAAAAAGCTGGTTTTAAGGGGGGTGCTTGTTCATCCTAAGTTGTTTAACCGGGTTATGAAATGGAGCGCGAGATTTCAAAAACTGTTTTTAAAACCTGCCAATGAAATGACAGGTACATCCTGCGCGCGTTTTGTATCTCCCATGATCAGGATGATAAAGGGGCGGCATATCATCCCCCTGGCAGAGAAACCGTTTCACGTCATGGTTCCGGAGCTGAATACTCGAGCAGGCTCTTCCGGAATAAAGGCGGTGTTTTATCCGGGATGCCTGATCGATAAGATATTTCCGGATATTGCCGGGGCAGTGGTTAATGTCCTTAACCATCACGGGGTTGGTGTGCTTATCCCCGGAGGTTTTGGCTGCTGTGGTATACCGGCCATATCATCAGGTGACAGCAGAAGCTTTAACAGGCTTGTTCTCCATAATCTTGATTTGCTCAAGGGATATGATTTTAATGTCCTGGTCACGGCCTGTGCCACATGTACATTTACAATCAAAAAAATCTGGCCCATCATGCTGACTCATGCGACACCGGAACAAAGATCAGGGGTCGAACGCCTGGCAGGAAAAACAATGGACATCAACAAGTTTCTTGTCGCACAGTTTAATATAGATGCGAATCAGGGAAAACAAAACATGGATATTGTGACATACCATGATCCCTGTCATCTGAAAAAATCACTGGGCATATCGACTGAACCGCGGACCCTAATCAAAGCGTCCGGTAATTATCGCCTGAAAGAAATGCCGGACGCGGATCAATGCTGCGGTATGGGCGGCAGTTTCGGTATCGAATATTATGATATTTCAGAAAAGATCGGACAGCGGAAGCGAGACAACATCATTTCAACCGGCTGTAAAACAGTTGCCACCGGCTGCCCCGCCTGTATGATCCAGATTGCTGACAAGCTGTCTCAAGAGGGGGACCAGGTTACGGTAAAGCATCCGATTGAGATATATGCGGAATCGTTGAAACAGAAAAAATGAACGCTTGTCAGGCCATAGCCTTGGCTATGGCCTGACAAGCGTTCGTTTTTTTTATTCAACGATCATTATGTGTACCCTCAAAAGACACGCCTTCGAATCCCTCTTTAATAATTCATATCAAACAAACTCCTTGACATGTATCAATGTACCATGGTACATTGTAATTTAAATAACAATGAGGAGTTTTGCATCATGAAAATAAATAAGAATTTATCAATTTTATTAAGCGGGCAGCTTGTTTCCCAGGTGGGGGATAAATTTTATATGCTGGCCCTTTCATACTGGGTTCTGGAAACCACGGGTTCACCCGCTATGATGGGTGTGGTTTTATCGTGCGCCTTGTTTCCGTCACTCTTATTGGGATTTGTGTCAGGGGCGTATATCGATAAATACAACAGAAAAACCATTATTGTGGGCGCGGATTTAATCCGGGGGATTGTGATTTCAGGTGTGGCCGCTGCACACCTTATGGACATGCTGACAATGCCGGTGATCATTGTTTCACAAATTATGCTTTCCATCAACGCGGCATTCTTTGACCCTGCCATACCCTCTGTGATCCCGCAGATCGTGGAAGAGGATCAGTTAACCCGGGCTAATTCAAAAACACAATTTATCAGCGGCTTTTCGTCAATTGCGGGGCCGGTCCTGGGAGGGATAGCGGTTGCGGCATTTGGTTATACATTTATATTTGTTTTTAACGCGCTTTCATTTATTATTTCAGGGCTTATTGAAATGTTTCTCAAGATACCGAGGGTAGTCCGGAAAGACACAAAGGAAACAACCATTAAACAGGATATTATCCAGGGCTATCAATATATATTATCTGATATGCGGTTGATGATCATCATTGCCGTGGTGGCGGTCATTCATTTTTTTGTCGGGTCCATTGAAGTAATTATTCCGGTATTTGCGGTCAGCCTTAAAGGAAACGGGGCCCAAAATCTGGGTTATATACAAACAGCTTTTGGCCTGGGTGCCGTGCTAATGGCATTTGCAATCAGCATCATCAGTATTAACCGGAAAGAAGTTAAGTTGTTATTCACAGCCATTTTCGCCGTGGGCCTGACTTTTCTTGGAATCGCGGGAATCAGTAAGGCCGGTTTTGATATGGTGGCACCGTTTTTATTTATATTCCTTTTGATCGGATCACTCATTATCCTTGCGGGTACCTGTTTTAAGAGCATACTTCAAAAAAGTGTTGATAATGAGATGGCGGGCAGGGTATTCAGTGTGGTAAGTTCTGTTGGAAACGGATCCATTCCTTTGGCAATGCTGATATACGGTCTTTTATTATCACACTTTTCATTTAATCATTTACTTATGGTTACGGGGTTTATATTATTACCTTTAAGTTTGATTTGTTATTTTCTATACAAAGGAGTTAGCAATGCCGGATACATTCAAAGTAGAGCGGGTGCAGACAGGCATGAGAATTGAAAAAAGACTTTTAAAAGTTCTTAAAGGTACTGCGGAATATCTTGATATCTCTCTTGGGGACCTGATTGAAGGAGTTGTGCTGCACGCGTTTGAGGGGAAGAGCCCGTTCAGCGAAAAATCTCTTAAAAAAATAAAAGAACTTAAAAAAGTGTACGAACTGGATCTTGATGCCGGTCACAGCCACAAACTGGTTGAAAAATAGAATTTAACGGATTTCAAATATAATGATTTTGTAAAAAGTCCGTTTTCCCGTCACTCCGGTGGAAGTCCGAGCTCAGAAGTATATGAAATTACTGGATAGCGCTAAAGCTTCACTGGCGTGCCCGGCCTCCGCCGGAATGACGCTAAAGACGACTATAGCTGTCTAAAAAACAGGTGTATCTAAAACGGGACATTCATTTGAATGACTATAAGTCGCTTCTATCACTGTATGGATCAATAAGGAGAGAGTATGGAATTTCAGGCGATAAAAAAGGAAACCCGAATTTTAAGTCCAGCAGATTCTACAAATAAAAGCATTCCGAGTGAGATCCGACTGGATCCTTTAACCGGCAGGAGTGCCAGGATATGCCATTTTATGGAACTTAAATGGGAGAAGCCTGATTTTGAAGCCATGATCAAGGGTACGGAAAAGACATGCCCATTCTGTTCGGGAAGGGTTCTTGAAATTACTCCGCGTTTTCCTGAAGAAATTATCCCCGAGGGAAGACTGACAAAAAACGATATGGTTCTTTTTCCGAATATTGCGCCCTATGACAGCCTCGGAGCTGTAGCGGTTATGGGAGACAGGCATTTTATTCCAATGACTGAGATAACTCCTGGGAAGATAAAAAACGGTTTTCTTCTTTCAATGGAATTTTTTAAAAGAGTCGATGAGCTGAAACACCCGGAAGCTGTATATCATATCATTAACTGGAACTTCATGCCGCCTGCCGGCAGTTCTCTGATCCATCCGCATTTGCAGGTATTTTCGACTTCATCAGCACCGAATCTAATGCGGTATGAAATGGATTCGGCAAAAAAATATCTGGAAGAAAATGGAACTAACTATTGGGATGATCTAATCAGAATAGAGACCGAGGATAAATTAAGGTTTCTCGGCCGTATTGGAAGGAGCTCATGGCTGACAAATTATGCTCCGATGGGTGTGGCGGGTGATGTCCTGGCAGTGGTGAATGGTGTTTGCTCGACACTAGAACTCAGTGACAAGGATCTTTCTGATATTGCCGACGGTTTGACCCGGGTAATGACCGGTTATGATAAAATGGGTATATACAGCTTTAACATGAATTTTTTTACCGGTGCCAAAGACGATGAGCATGCGAGATTTCATCTGCTTTTTTCCCCGCGAACATTTTTTAATCAGGCCCTTGGCGCAACCGATGTGGGGGCGCTTAGAAATCTTTTTAACGAAACCATTTGCATGGCCTTCCCGGAAGATATCAACAAGATGCTGAAGGATGATTTTTGAAATCACTTCTATATTGAGAAGATAAAGAATTTGCCAAAGCAATACATCAAAATATTTGCTATCATACTTTTTATTCACATGGGTATTCCTGTTTTAGCAGATTCAACCAAGTTGAATTTTCCGGATGGTTTTGTGGACATCAAGGAAGTGATTCCTTCGATTGTTTTAGACATACGATATTATACTTCTTATAATTTTGTGGGAGAGAAAATTGATGGGTACGAGTCCGGTAAGTGTATCATTACCCGGAAAGCAGCCGATGCACTTAAGAAAGTGCAGGACGAATTAAGCGGATATTCTTTATCCTTGAAACTATATGATTGCTACCGCCCCCAGAGGGCGGTTGATCATTTTGTAAGATGGGCCGGGGATAAAAATGATTTCAGAATGAAAAAAGCATTTTACCCGGCGGTCCGTAAAAATAATCTTTTTAAACATGGTTATTTGGCAGCCAGATCCGGACACAGCAGGGGTAGTTCCATTGATTTAACGATCGTACCGATTCCAGTACCGATTAAAAAAGAAAATACTATTGAGCAGGATTATTGTGAATGCTGCACTGAAGTTGAAAAACGGTATATAGATTTCAGTATTGATATGGGCACGGGATTTGATTGTTTCGATAAAAAGTCATGGACAGCAGCACGGTCGATTAGCCAAAAGCAGCGCGAAAACAGGCAGCTTTTGAAAACTGTTATGGAAAAATACGGATTTAGAAATTACAGGAAAGAATGGTGGCATTTTACTTTAAAAAATGAACCGTATCCTGATACATATTTTAATTTTATTGTTCGATAAGAATTTAATCCCCAATCCAGTTCTCTTGTTTCATTATGGTTTCTAATTTGAAACCCCACCATTTGTACGGCCCCCATGATCGGTAATTCCTATTAATAAACGATTTCGGTTTTCTTACACGGTGGTTTTTTTTCAGGTATGAGACAACCACCGTATCAACAGGTATTTCCTGAAAGTGTCCGGCCAGGATTAACACGTGCGCGCAGGCATAATCAGCAAATCCTTTGGATTGACGAATAATGCTGTCTGCTGTTTTATAATCGAGATCGCTGTGTTCAAGATTGATCAGATCCTGATCCTTTAAGAATCTTTTGGAAAGGGCATTTAAAAAGCCCGCGCGGTATCCGATCGGAATGAGCTTTTTGAGTTTTTCCGGTGTATATTTGATCATACTCTGTGGTGATGGAAAAGGGAAAGCACCTGATGGAGCGGGTGAAGTAAATGCGGCAGAACAGATCGACTCACATATTTTTCTTGTAAGTGCCCATGAGCAATTGGTTGTAAAAAGAGTCTTTGCCGCGTCTTCCCAAAACGAAGGCGCTCGAAGCAGCCTTCCGGCACCGGCTTTAATCAAGCCGATGTATTCAGGCCCGACTTTTTTTGCTTTTAGAAGAAGTCCTGAAGTATCCATATCAAGGCCCAGACATCTTTTAATCGACGTTCGGGTTGCTCTCTGATTGGATTTTATTAGTTTCTGATGGGAAGTTATCGTAGAATGAAGGATATTACGAGTTTGACTCGCTTTAATATCAATGGGCAGCCCGTTGATCAGGGCTGCAAAATTTAGTGTGCTTTTATTATCATCCCATGAAAAAGGTGCCAGGTTTTTCCACCCGTGCGCATGACATGCGGCATAGAGGCTGTAATATTTCGGGCACTCAAATTTAATTGTTTTGACAGCCACTCCATACACCGGCAGGTTATTGACTGTTATTAATCACATCCCTGAGTTTTCTTGAGCATTTAAAGGTCACGACTTTACGGGATCGGAGCATTAAATCGCTGCCGGTGGCTGGGTTTCTGCCCCGCCGCTTGTTTTTATCCCTGATACAAAATTTTCCAAAACCGCTCACCAAAACATTTTCCCCGGTTTCAAGAGTTCTTTTCATGATTTCGAGTAGGATCTCAACAGTTTCCGCGGAATCTTTTTTTGTGAAATCACAATCCTCACTGACTTTTTCAACAATATGAGATTTAGTTAAAGACATAGGCACCATTCCCCCAATGTTTACTGGATTGACAGAATACTTTTTTAGTGTTTTATATCGTATTTATCTAGCTGTTTTGTCAAATGTTTTTCATAAAAAGTTAAAATAATTTATTATTTTAAGCTGTTTTTTTTAAAAATTCAAATCATTTATCAATATGTGTCATTTTAATAAATGATTGGCGGAGAGTTGGGAAAATAATTTCAGCTTTTTGTATTAAAAAATATACATACACCACTTTTATTTATGACGGGGTAAAAGGAGAATGCCGGGATGGATATACTTGTTGTTGATCACGCACAGGTTCGAAAACTGATGACAATGGAAGAGTGCATCGATGTGATGAAAAATGCGCTTAAAAGTCTGACGGTTGGTAAAGCCGGGATGCCTCTTCGATCTGTGATGCCGCTTTCTGGAAATACCGGATTTCTGGGCATGATGCCGGCATATATGGAGGACCTTAATATCATGGGCCTTAAGGTAATCAGTGTATTCCCGGCTAATCATGAATCCGGATATGATTCTCACCAGGGTGCTGTCATGATCTTTGAAACCGTCCACGGCAAACCCCTTGCCATGGTTGACGCCGGGTCTATTACCGCAATTCGAACCGCTGCGGTTTCGGCTGTGGCAACCGATCTGCTCGCCCGTGAGGATGCGGGTGATCTTGCAATTTTGGGTTCCGGTACCCAGGCGGTCAGTCATCTTGAAGCCCTGCTGGTTGTCAGGAAAATCAGGCAGGTAAGGGTCTGGAGCCTGCCGATGGATCACGCACGGCAATTCGCCCGTACCCAATCCAAACGGAAAGGGATTAATATTGAACCCTTTGAGACGGTTCATGAAGCTGTACAGGGCGCTGACATTATATGTACCCTTACACCGTCACCGGAGCCGATTCTTTTGGGTTCATCGATTATGTCCGGCGCGCATATTAACGCGATTGGAGCCTGTACCTCTGTGGCTCGTGAGCTCGATACCGATGCTGTGGTAAAATCCCGATTATTTGTCGACCGTCGTGAGTCAACCATCAGCGAGGCAGGAGATTTCATGATCCCCAAAAAGGAGGGGGCAATTGACGACGCGCATATCCTGGGGGAGATCGGTGAACTGCTGACAGGAAGGGTCGAAGGCCGGAAAACCGAGCATGAGATCACTCTTTTTAAATCACTGGGTCTTGCGGTTGAAGACCTGGCCGCAGCCTATTACATATTTCAAAAAGCAAAAGAAAAAAAAGCGGGTATGTTAACACCACTTGGGGGGATGCGAGATGACAATGCCTGATACCGTCACTATTGAAGAAGTCCGCGCGGCAAAGGAACGGATAGCCGGCCTGATACCCAGAACTCCTTTAATTCCGCTTAACAT
>JAUVGT010000426.1 GCA_030593645.1 Deltaproteobacteria bacterium | reverse complement strand
AAAGTCCGAATTAGACGGTTTCGTAAAGAGTTCAAATTCAAGGCGTGCAAATTTTGTAATGATGAAGCGTACTTATCGTACGTTGAATCATTGCAAAATGCAGCACAACGCAGAAGTTGGACTTTTTACGAAACCGTCAAGAATTGAAACCACATTAACGCTATCGATAAGAACCGGAAACGGTTATTGATTCTTTTCAATTATATATATCAACTTAAGTAAATATGTCAATGATTGTCAAGGGATAGTATGTGATTGAAACCACTTCCGGATTGTCCGGATTTGGATATCTACTAATATTATATAACCGGAAACAGAATATGAGCATATTATCGGAAGAAAAGCAGCAAAAATTAAGAACACAACAGACTGTTCCAGAGATCCTGGCACCTGCAGGGGACAAGAATTCATTTTTCGCTGCCCTGGCTGCAGGAGCGGATGCAATCTATTGTGGGCTGAAGAAATATTCCGCCAGAATGGCGGCAAAGAATTTTGAGATTTCAGAACTTGCTTATCTTGTCAGCCTCGCGCATGATATGAATAAGAAGGTCTATTTGGCCCTTAATTCGATTTTAAGACCCATCGATCTGGATGAAACAGGAAAACTCCTTTCTCTGATTGAGCGATCAATAAAACCGGATGCGATCATCATCCAGGATCTTTCCCTTATCGATCTTGTGAAACAGGCAGGATATACGGGTGAAATCCATTTGTCCACCCTGGCAAATATAAGTTTTGCTTCAGCTTTAAAGATTGCGGATACAGATCTGAATGTACAGCGCGCGGTTATACCCAGAGAGTTGAATATTGACGAAATCAAGTTGATTTCAAACGCGTGCCCCAAAAAGATGGGTCTTGAGGTTTTTGTGCACGGAGCCCTTTGTTATGGTGTTTCCGGGCGGTGTTACTGGAGCAGTTATCTTGGCGGGAAGAGCGGTCTCAGGGGCAGGTGTGTTCAGCCGTGCCGCCGGCAGTATACACAAGGGGGTGAAGCCAAAAAATTCTTTTCATGCCAGGATCTGAGTCTGGATGTGCTTGTCAAGGTTCTTGGATCTATTCCGGAAATCAGGGCGTGGAAAATTGAAGGAAGAAAAAAGGGCCCGCATTATGTTTATTATACAGTAAGGGCATACCGCATCTTAAGGGATCTTGAGAAAAATCCGGATGAAAAGAGTATCGCCAAAAAGACTGCCTTGAGCCTGCTTGATTACGCACTTGGGCGTCCTGGGACACACTATAATTTTTTGCCCCAGAGGCCTCAATGCCCGGTGAAAACCGATCAGCATACAGGGTCGGGAATGTTTGTGGGGAAGGTATACGGTTTTAAACAAAAAAATTATCTGATCCCGAGAGAGGAGCTTTTAAGGGGAGATCTCCTCCGAATCGGTTATGAAGATGAATCCTTTCACGCGATCAAAAAGGTTAATAAATATGTACCGAAAAAAGGCCGGTTGTATTTAAAATTACCTTCAAAAGCAGGTCTGGTGAAAAACAGTCCTGTTTTTCTGATTGACAGGCGGGAACAGGCATTGGAAGAACTGATAGAAAAGTATAACCGGAATTTCAATCCAACGTCAAAAGCCGGGCCGGCAAATGTGATAGATCAAATTGAATTCAAAGTACTGTTACCACCAAAAGCAACGAAACAAAATAAAACATATGATCTTTATGTCCGCAGGCAGGCAGGAAAATTAGCTAATACCCGGCATGCCGGATACTGGGTGGTTCCTGAATATCAAAAGAAAGCACATGGCATAAATCCCGGGACATGGTGGTGGCTCCCCCCGGTCTTATGGCCGGTTGATGAGAAAACACTGAAAGATCAGATCGCTTTCATATGTAAGAACGGCGGGCGTAATTTTGTGCTTAATTCACCCTGGCAGGTGGCATTATTTACCAAAGGTAAAAAACTCAACCTGTGGGCCGGTCCCTTTTGCAATCTGACCAACCCCCTGGCCATTAAAGTCATCGCATCGATCGGTTTTACCGGTGCCGTAGTCAGCCCGGAGCTTGGGAGGGAGGATTTAGTGAAATTACCTTCGCACAGTCCGTTACCGCTGGGGATAGTGGTTTCCGGCAGCTGGCCGTTATGTATTTCACGTTACATTTCCAGTGATCTTAAAAGCAGCTCCCCTTTTACAAGTCCCAGGGGTGAGCAGGCATGGGTTAAAAAATATGGACCGGATTATTGGGTCTTTCCCAATTGGCAGCTTGATTTGACAATGAAAAAAAACGAGCTTCAAAAAGCGGGTTACACTATGTTTGTGCATTTAGAAGAACCGATACCATCAAAGGTAAAATTGAAAAAAAGGCCGGGTAACTGGAACTGGGATTTACGCTTTTTATGATAAGATGAATAGTGATCTATACAAGGCGCTGCTTTTAACCTTTTTGTTGCAGTTTAATTACAGCCATACGCAAACTGGTCTGCATTCTTCTGACGGCTAAAGATAAAAGACCGATTTCATCTTTTGGTGACACATTAATCTGTTTCTTAAGATCCCCCAGACTGATCGATTCAGCGGCTTCCGTCAGCTTTTTTATGCGGCGAATGATTATTTTCGCAGATATAAAGGCAGTAAATATGATCAGTAATACTGTGACTGCGCTTATTATAACCGCAGAATTTTTGGCTTTATGAAGCAGAAAAAAGGCTTCATCATTTTCCTGGACAACAGCAATAGACCACCCAAATTTTATCTTTTTTACATGACCGATATAAGAAATATTATGATTATAAAATTGAAACGTTCCGGCTGTCCCCGACTTTTTTTGAAATGCTGAAATCAGGGGATTTGTGCTCATGTCCATTTCTGTTTTATACCCTTCCATGGGATGAGCAAGTATCCTGTTTTTGTTATCCAATAGAAACGCAAAGCCGGTTTCACCTTTACGCAGGTTTTGAATATACATTGACATATCGGTAGCATTTAGTATCGCCATCAGAATACCGACCGGATGATTTCCCGACATAATCGGCACAGCCAGGATTAATTCCTGTTCATTTCCGGTATCATTGAGTTGAGTCTGCCAGCTTAATTCTTTCCCACTGACGATTTCTTTAAAAAACCGGGTATTTGAATAGTCGATTAAAGGTTGGTCACCAACCCGGTGTGTATCTTTTCCGTCTAACCGGATTGAAATGATCTGGGAAATAGAAGGGTTATTTTTATGGAGCTTTTTAAAAACAGGATCCTGGTTCAGGTGATGCATCGAAATAACGGCCGGTGAATCGGCAACAGCTTTTAGTGCCCGAATGCTGTTTTCAACCCAATGGTTGACCCGATTTCCCAGGTCTTTAGCCATGAGCGACATGAACTGGTTTGTATTATCTTCTATTTGTCTTTCTGCCTGGATAAAAGAAAATTTCCAAAAAGCGGCCAGGGGTAAAATACTTATGAACAGCATTGCGATAAAGAGTTTACGAAACAGACCATGACGCGCTTTTTCTTTTTCAAATCGGGGGAAAATATCCTTTATCAGCAGGCCTGCGTGATCTTTGGGAGGAGGGATCTTCTCCTTTTTTTTGACGGGGTGTACTTTGGGTGTTACTTTTGGGGTTATCTTGGGTGGTTCGATTCTTAAGTTGTTAACAAGAATTATATTTTCACATGCTTTGCATTTAAGCTTTGTGTTTCTGCGCACGATTTTTTTTTCATCTACCGCGTATTTTCTTCCACATTTATTGCACTTAATCTCAACCATTGCTTCCGCTCCTGATATAATATTTGTTGACGGTTTCGTAAAAAGTCCAACTTCTGCGTTGTGCTGCATTTCGCAATCATTCAACGTACGATAAGTACGCTTCATGATTACGAAATTT
>JAUVGT010000319.1 GCA_030593645.1 Deltaproteobacteria bacterium | reverse complement strand
GGGAACTGTCCGCATAGCTTTAGCGGCGACGGAACTTTAGTGCACTTTAGCTCACTTTAGTCACTTTGATTTATTTCTTATGGCAGAGCCATTTATCTCTGACCTGGCCCAAAGGACCAGGTTTTATTTGATAAAATAAATTTATATCACCTCAAAAGGCTGCGCCTCAGGTGCGAATGTATACAAAAATAGTGTTTGAATGTCAATGATATTGTACAATTAGAAGCGGTCTCAAAAATCACTTGAATTTATTCCCTTCCATAGCATATAATCAAAAATAGTTAAAAACCTCATTCCTAACAATCTTACCCAAAAAAGGTTTTAATATGGATGGTTCACAAGACGAAGAACATATTAAACTGCTCTCTGTTTTTCATTATATTGTCGGCGGGATCAGTTGCATATTCTCATGTTTGCCATTGATTCACATTGCAATAGGACTTTTTTTGGTATTTTCAGGTGATCACCTTGCACAGAATGGGGGAGAAGCACCTCCGGCATTTATAGGCTGGATTTTCGTCACTCTTGGGCTGGGTTTCTTTTTACTGGGTCAGGCACTCTCCATTTCAATTATTATCTCCGGTCGCTATTTATCAAAACGTACAAAATATATGTTTAGCTTTATCGTCGCCTGTATCGCGTGTATGCTTTTTCCTTTTGGAACGATATTGGGTATTTTTACGATTATAGTCCTTTCAAAAGACTCGATAAAAGCAATGTATGGTCGTGAACCATGAAAAACAACACTTAGAAGTCGATTTAAAACCACTTCTAGGGGTGAAAGCGTATTTAACATACGGTGAGGTCCTGAAAATGGATCAACGTTTCTTGATGGCCTGATATAGGGCGAGCGTAGCGCTTTTGGACCAAAGATTTATGCAATGTTAGGGTTAAGATTGAAACGTGTTTCCATTGTATTTTTATTATGCCAGAAGAGACTGTATAAAATTTATTAACCATTTTATCTACGGAGGTCAGAATGAAAAAGCTCGATACTAAATTGACCGTGTGTCTGATGATGGCTCTATTTTTTGTCTTCGTTAGCCTGTGTTCAGCAGCTGATATTTACATATCAAAATCCACAGGTTCAAACAAAAACCCCGGAACCAAGGAAAGCCCCAAAAAACTCTTATGGAAGGTCATGAACAAGATGGCAGAAGGCGACCATTTGTTTGTTGCGGAGGGTACTTATTATGGAAAGGGCAAAACAGGTCTTATGCCAAGGATTACTGTGAACAACGTGATCATTGAAGGAGGCTGGAAAGCGGACTTCAGCGGAAGAAACCCATTTAAATACTTGACTATTATTGGGACAAAGCCCGATCTCCAGGGCGAGTCAGGCTCAGTATTCCATGGTGAAATCCCCAGTACAAAATTATCCGGTGTCACCATCGACGGTTTCTGTATTGACCGTGGCCAGGCAAATATCTATCACAGTGACGGAGAGCCCGGGGCCAACAAATCGATTGAAGGTCATGTAAAAGACAGCTGCTGGGGCTACCAGGCCATAAACCGGAAAATGAGCGGATCAAACCCCACAGTCATGCTCCTGGGTAGGGGACATTTTACAGTACGAAACATGGTACTTGTAAACAACCCGTGGTGGGGGATTTATATTAAAGGCGGAGGGAAGGAAAAAATAACCATAGAAAACAACCTGATATTAATCAGCCAGGGCCGGGGAATTGAAGCAATTACGGGCGGGGGATGGGGAACACCGACCTGGGTTATCAAAAATAACACGATTCTTTTTAACCATTCCCTTAAATCAACTGAAGGACGGGCCCTGTCAGCAGACCCAAGGAAAGGCTATGGAAAATACATCGTTGAAAACAATATCTTTGCATTCAGTGACGGCGGGGGAATTACCATCAAGTTCCCATTAAAGGGTGATGAACTGGCACTCAACCACAATAAGTTCTTTTTTAACAGACGCGGAGACATTTGTGTTGGCGGGTCGGGACTTGCCAATGCTGATGAATTCGAAGATGAACTTGAGATCGATACCGAAGGCAACATCCATAAAATTCCCGGATCACTTGGAAAGGCGGATAAGGCATGGTTTGATCGTTACAGTATGCGTGAATACGTTAACATGCTTGCAGGAAAGTTCAACAAATGGGAGGAACTTGCAGCAGCTCGCGGTGTATTCGGACTAAAAGAATACCATATACCGGGGTATGACAAAACATTTGGTACTTATAAAGAATTGCCCAAGAAGCGTAATAACTATGATATGAGCCGCTATCCACGTCCGATGAAAAAAGAAAAGTTAATCGATTGGAAAAAATCCGTATTGCCGCTCATCGGGGCTGACCCCAAGTACGGTATAAAACCGTACAGTAAATAGTCTTCCGTGGGTTATTTGATCTCTATTAAACATATAGTAAAAATCCGGGTCCAAAGGGCCCGGCTTTGACTTGTCCGCCATAGCTTTAGCGGCGGTGGATCACCCCTCTAAGGGGATTTAACAAGTGCGCTAAAGTGACTAAAATGCCTAAAGTTAATGAATTCTGTCTGTTTTTATTTAAAAGATGGAGCTTATAGCGACTCCGGCTTGTCCACCTTAGCCTTGGCGACGGTGGGAACTGTCCGCATAGCTTTAGCGGCGACGGAACTTTAGCGCACTTTAGTCACTTTGTATTATTTCTTATGGCAGAGCCATTTATCTCTGACCTGGCCCAAAGGACCAGCTTTTATTAGAAGTGGTTTCCATGCTTATGCTTCTCCTGATATAAATCTTGACGGTTTCGTAAAAAGTCCAACTTCTGCGTTGTGCTGCATTTCGCAATCATTCAACTCCCCTGTTAAATAAAAAGACAGATTTAACAGTGCGGGTCCGATAAGTAAGCTTCATCATTACAAAAATTGCACGCCTTGAATTTGAACTCTTTACGAAACCGTCTAATTCGGACTTTTTACGAGACCATCAATATTAAAACCATTCTAAAATCAGGTGTGACAGAAATCACATATTTGATGTGATCCATTTCATTTCCGATCAATTCAAGCCGGTATAAGATAACCAATCAATTTGAATGAAAAAGTCAGGATATCCATTTACCAGCAGCAGTTAAGGGCCCGCGCAAAAATAACTTCACATTTTAAGGGGCGAATCATCCCATTCGGCTGCGTTGCAAAAGCTCGAAATATGCTTGATATTTCTGCGCTTTTGCGCCTTGCCGACTGGGCGCCTCGATCCTTAAAATTTGTGAATTTATTTTTACGCGAACCCTAAGTTATTCCAAAAACCAACGGAGATTAGAATGAAGAAATTTTTGAATATCATGATAGTATTATTCTTTTTTGTTTCAATTGTTTCTGTCCCATCCTGCAGACATAGACATCCCAGGCCACGTAAACCAGGTCCCCAATATATCTGGGTAGCACCCCATAAAACACCAAAAGGTAAAACAGTCAAGGGACACTGGAAGCGGGTTGGAGCAAAGAAAAAAAAGGGAAAGGTATGGGTTCCGGGCCATCATGGACCGAAAGGACGCTGGATACCGGGCCATTGGCGCTGATATCAAACCGCTGGAACAAAAAAATGCCGTTGATCGACATCTCTATCCCTATCATCCATGGTTTCTACACATAAGTACTCAGTGTGAAAAATCGGAGTTCGGGGTCGGTATCGGAATCACTGTCGTCATCGGATTCAAATCCCTTTTTGGAATGATGGAATGGTAGTTTTGCAGGGGCAGAGTTCTAACCCGGACTTTTTTTTAATTATGATAACGATTCCACCTCCGCCAAATAATACTGACGTATTTCAAGTGCAAAGACATCCGCTATCGCTCATCCCTGCTTATCTTCATCAAACAGGTTTTGAATCTTATCAGGTATTTTCAAGCTTTCGAATGTGACTCGTACGGTTTTGGCCGGCGGTATCAGTGTCAGGGAATATGCGTGCAGTCCGAGTCTGTTAAAAGAATGGTTATTTAAAAGGAATTTAACGGATCTTTTGGATCCATACCGTTCATCACCCACAACAGGACACCCGGAAAGTTTGGCGTGTTTTCTAATCTGGTGTTTTCTTCCGGTTAAAAGCTTTAGTTCCAGCAAAGTGTAATGCCGACTGGTGTCAACCACCCGATACAGGGTTTCGGCTTTTATTCGCCTTCCTGTACCGGCAGGGTTGTTTCTCCCACCGGCATTTTTTGTAATTGAATACTTCCATCGACTCCATTTTTTATGAACAGTATCTTTATCGATTGTCCCGTGAACAAGTGCAAAATACTTTTTTTCAACCTTTCCCGATTCAAACTGACCGGTAAAGTGCCTCATAACACTTTTTTGCCCGGTCAGTAAAATGATACCGCTTGTTTTCCTGTCCAGGCGATGAACCGGATGAAGGCCGAAATCGGAATCATATAATCTGATTTTTTCATATTGTCCGTCATGATTCACACGACTCTTCAGTACAGACAACAGGTCTTCTCCCGGTTCATTATAAAGGCTCATACCGGCGGGCTTATCTACTACGATCCACCCATCCCCTATTCCCACAACAGGAATGACAATATCACGATGACATATTTTTTTTAAATCAGATTCCAAAATCCTACCATTTCTATATCCGACCGAATTTTTATTTTCCTTGAAACTCTTTCTTAATGGCCTCAAGATGAGATGGACGAAGCAGGAGATCCACTGCGGTCATGGCCATCGCTTTCGCGGCATCAATCATGGTGTCCATGCCCTTTTCAGAAACAGCAGCTTCGGCAAATTCCCGTGTGTGGCAGGTCATCTCAGCCGGTCCGATCTTCATGTAAGGATGAATCACAGGAATGATATGGCTGACTTCACCGATGTCTGAAGAGCCAATATTGAGCTTTGGATCTTCTTCCGTAAAGGTCCAACCCAGACTTTCCAGGTTCTTTTTAAATACTCCGTCGAATGTGTTATTATTTTTAATTGATTTATAATATCCCTGCATCTCCAGGCTGATATTGGTGCCGGTGGCCAATGCCGCACCATGCGCGCACTGTCTGACTCTCTCAATCAATTTGCTGCAATAATCAATATCAAGAGCCCTGATATAAAACAGCGCTGAAGCGTAATCCGGAATCACGTTTGGAGATGTCCCGCCGTTAGTGATAATTCCGTGAATCCTGGCATCTTCGGTAATTTGTTGGCGCAGCGCGTTAATACCGTTAAACGTTTGAATCACCGCGTCCAGCGCGTTGATTCCATTACAGGGGTCAGAAGCAGCATGAGAAGCTCTTCCCGAAAATTCAATAAACAGTTTATAGCGCGCGAGTGTGTGTTTCCACAGTACGGTTTTATTCATGGGATGAACCATCATGGCCGCGTTAATATCATTAAAAACACCTTTTTCTGCTAAAATTATTTTCCCGCCTCCTCCCTCTTCTGCAGGAGTACCGATTACCTGTATCGCTCCCGGAATGTCACTCATATGCCGGGATAGTCCAATAGCCGCTCCCAGTGCTGCGGTACAGATTAAATTATGCCCGCATGCATGGCCCACATCCAGAAGAGCGTCATACTCGGCAAGAAAGGCAATGACCGGACCGTTTTCTGCCCCTTGAAAAACAGCCTTAAATGCGGTTTCCAGGTCCCCGGGTGCTTTTGTAATTTCAAACCCTGATTCTTCGGCCATCTCTGAAAGCCATTTTGAAGCCTTAAATTCCTCAAACTGAATTTCAGGATTGCCATGAATTTTCCGGGTCAGTTCAACCAGTTTTGGTTTCAATTCCTCGATTGTATCATTGACTTTTGATTTCTTTTCATTGATTAATTGTTCATCCATTGCATTCCCTGTCTTTTCA
>JAUVGT010000063.1 GCA_030593645.1 Deltaproteobacteria bacterium | reverse complement strand
TTCGCGCTAAAATAAATTCACAAATTTTAAGGGTCGAGGCGCTCAGTCGGCAAGGCGCAAAAGCGCAGAAATATCAAGCATATTTCGAGCTTTTGCAACGTAGCCGAATGAGATGATTCGCCCCTTAAAATGTGAAGTTATATTTGCGCGAGCCCTTAGATGATATCGAGCGGCGTTGTGCTGAGCTATTATCAGATGGACAGGTGGTGGCCAGATACAAAGGCCGAATGGAGTTCGGTGCCCGGGCATTGGGAAACCGTTCCATTCTGGCTGACCCCGGAAACTGGCAAACCATTCATGTCATAAATGCGATGATCAAACAGCGTGATTTCTGGATGCCGTTTGCTCCTTCTATGCTTGCGGAATATGCGGATGATTATATTATTAATCCAAAGGGTTTTAAAGCACCTTATATGATTCTATCTTTCGATACAAAGAAAGAGAAATTATATGAAATCATTGCGGCTACACATCCTTATGACGGTTCATGCCGGCCACAGATCGTTGAGAAGGAACACAATCCTGATTATCATCGCCTGATCAGTATCTATCGTGAATTGACCGGTAAGGCAGTGGTGCTGAATACATCTTTCAATCTACATGGTTTTCCAATTGTATATTCACCAGAAGATGCACTGGATGTGTTTGATAAATCCGGTCTTAAATATCTAGCCCTGGATGATTATCTTGTAAAAGAAATCGAGTGATTTATTTAATTCCGTTTATCAGGGTTTTGATTGAATCGAGCATGGGCGGTCGGAGTATGCTCCACTTGGCATTGAGCGCTTTGCTGTCCTGCCAGGTAAAATTTACCGCTTCATATCGCTCCGGTATTTTCTTCTTATTTTCCTCGCCGTATTCAATTTCAGGATAGAACTCCACGTAAAAAATCCGGCTGGTTTTGATGTTAAACTGATCGGCGATAGTGGTGGCAATATGACCGGCACAGCTTCGTATTGACATACCGCTTGCCGGCACATCGGATACAATAACAATGATGGGACGTAAATGAGCCAGACCTTCTTTCGTTTTTTTCGTAAGGTCAAAAATCCGGAGTCTGCATTTGCCGCTCCCGAGCCGAAGTTTTCCTCCAAAACCTTTCCAGGAAAAAATATCGTTATAAATTAACATGATCCCCTTAACGAACTGCGGTGATATAGTAGAAGTGGCTTCACAATACACTATTGCCTTGTCAGCGCGCTGTAAATTCTTAGAAGTTTATCCGGAAGCTGGGCCACTTCTGAGATTATATTATGATGTATATTGCCGTACAGCTGATCTAATTTTGGATCTTCTGTGATATTAACGGTTATCGCGTGTACAAATATATTTTTTGAGCGGAGTTCAGATATTGCCTTACGAGTATCTTCCATAGCATATTTCTGCTTATAGTCAACATCATTGGGAAATCCATCTCCAAGTACGATAAGCAGTCGAATTTTTGAAGTGACATCTTTAAACTGAGTAGCAGCATGCCGGATGGCGGTACCCATCCGCGTGTTCCTCTGCGGACTCATTGCGTTTATCCGGTTTTTGACGTCGGCATCCATACTTTCATGGAATTCTTTGATATGAAAGTAATCAACGCCCAGACGTCCGCTGCCTGAAAAACCGGCAATCCCAAATTGGTCCCCTATGATCCGGAGTGCCTGACTCAGGATGATGATGGCTTCTTTCTCAACTTCTATAACGGTCGAAGTTGTACCATACGCATGGTTTGCCGTGGATCGTGACAGATCGACCAGGAGCATTACCGCGACATCTCTCTGCTGCTTGATTCTTTTTAAATAAAGCCGGTCTGAAGGTGTAAACCCGGATTTTAGATCGATAACAAAGTCAATAAGCGCACTGTAATCGAATTCATCCCCCTCGATCCACTGCCTCAATATTTTTAATCCCTCCGGTTTTAATAGCTCAAATGAACGGCGTACCCTATTCACAAGCCCACGGTTTTTTTCCATGGCCTTATTATAGAAACCGTTATCCTTTCCGGAAAGGGTTCGGTCAAGTATTCTGACATGGTCATTCAGGTAATCAGACAAGTGATGATCCCATTCTTTATACAAGTGAGCCGTTCCATCATTCATTTCGGGAACCATTCCCGCATCTGGGTGATCATAAAAATCATCCGTATCACATTCATCCGGATTGATCTGGAAAGCATTTTTGCCCGGGGAACCGGTAGAAATGCTCTGAATATCTTCAATTGATAGGGAGCCTGGATTTATACGCTGCTTTAAACAAGCTGATTTCATTCCCGGTACCGAGATAATATGGTTCAGTGCCAGTGATATGTGGTTTGTTCTGATCCGCCATTAAGAATCCCCATCGATTTTTGGTTGTCATTCGTACTTTTTACGAAACCGTCAAACGTTGAATACGCTTTTTTTTATATATCGGCTCTTATATGCCGGTCGATGCCTGATATTTTTTATCCGGGAGGCTATCATGTCCTTTGGCCTTGCATTGACACATACCATGTAATAGTTATATTAGTCTTTATGTTTAGCCGCATGGATTTTGGACACGAGCGGATATTTAACTGTTATTATTATGGTTAATGACTTGCCGGATTTATCATACTTTTTTTTAATTGATCCGTAAATTTTTAAAGGAATATAACCCTGATGCCGACAATAAACAACAGTAATATGATACACAACCTTGAATATAAAGATAAAGAAATCATTCTATTAGGAACCGCTCATGTATCCCGGGAGAGTGCTGAGCTCGTCACCGAGGTTATTTCGCGGGAAAAACCGGATACCGTCAGTGTTGAACTTTGTGAATCCCGGTATCAATCGATACGCCAGAAAGACAGATGGCAAAACATGGATATCATTAAAGTCATTCGGGAAAAAAAAGCGTTTTTACTCCTTTCAAACCTCCTGCTGGCTTCTTTTCAAAAACGAATCGCGGAAAAGTTCAACATTAATCCCGGGCAGGAAATGATCAGGGCGATTGAGACTGCTGAAGCTGAAGATGCTGAAATTCACCTGGCTGACCGGGACATTAGAACGACCTTATCAAGGACATGGCGGACCATGGGGTTCTGGGGTAAGATAAAACTTTTGTTTCAGCTCGTTCTTTCATTGGGTGAAGTTGATGAAATCACTGAAGAGGACATCGAGAAAATGAAACAGGAGGATGTGCTTGAGACCCTTCTTGCCGAAGTCGGTAAAAGTATGCCTGTTTTAAAAGATATCCTCATCGATGAAAGAGATCAATATCTTGCCTATAAAATCAGGACAGCCCCGGGAAATAAAATTGTCGCTGTTGTGGGTGCGGGACACGTACCGGGTATAAAAAAATATTTAAATGAAGAAATTGATATCCAGGAGCTGGAAAAACTTCCGCCAAGGGGGAAAATAGCAGGTTTAATAAAATGGGCGATACCGCTGATGATTGTCGGTTTAATCACGGCCGGTTTTTTCTTTGGCGGCAAAGAAGCCGGTGTAAATATGATCATCTACTGGATTTTGGCCAACAGTATTCTGGCGGGCCTGGGCGCGGTGCTCGCATTCGCGCATCCATTTACCATTTTGTCAGCTGTTTTAGCGGCTCCGCTTACATCCTTAAATCCGATGATTGCCGCCGGATGGGTTTCAGGTCTTGTTGAGGCATTTTCACGTAAACCCAAAGTTTCAGATTTTGAAAAATTACAAGTGGATATAAAATCTATAAAGGGATTCTGGAGAAATAAGGTGACCCGTATCCTCCTTGTTGTTATATTTACTAATCTCGGAAGTGCGATCGGTACATTTGTTGCTGCACCGCTTATGGCCAAAGTCTTCTAAAAATGGTTTCAAAACCTTCCCTCAGGCTCAATTTCTGCGTTGGAGCAAAGATTTCAATCCTCGAAATATATACATATTCCTCCGGTTGAAACTTTCGTTCCGCCTTGAACTTGAGCCTGATGGAAGGCTTTGAAACCACTTTGGGATTGTTTTATCCCCCTTCTTTATATTCGTAGAGGTGCTCCTTGTGGGTACCCAGGATGAGCGTTTAACTAAAAAAAATGAACGTTCGATCAGCCTTTGCCACAACTATGCCTGACAGGTGTTGGACCTTCGCTTTTTTCTCTTGAACCCTGAACAATCACACATCACTTGCAAATTACCCATTCATATTATATGGTTATAAACATATGTGTATAGGGAGGTGTATTTGTGGCTAAAAAAACCAGGCATATTTATTGTATTCATATCGCGGCAATGCTGACCTTTTTGTTTTTCAGCTGCGGAGGAAGCGCGGTTGAACCCGTATCAAAGAGCTATATTCCCGCAAGTGGAACGGCTGCAGAGGTTTTTGCCATACAGATCGGAGCATTTTCAAACCTGAACAACGCGATTCGCCTCACGCAAAAACTCCAGAAAAATGGACCGGACTCCTATTATTTTTTTCATGAATCGGGGTTATATAAAGTCCGTTATGGAAGATTCTTTTCAAAAGACGCAGCCTTGGAAAACGCCGCACATCTTCTGAAAAAGGGAATTATTAGTAAATACTATATTGTCGATCTTCGAGAAAAGCCTAGTGATGATGATCTTCGGGAGAGTATTGTTGAAACGGCCAGGAGTTTTCTGGGTGTTTCTTATCGATGGGGCGGGTTATCATCAAAAAAAGGATTTGACTGCAGCGGTCTTACCATGACCGTATACAAGTTAAATGGTCTTGAGCTCCCGCGTTCATCAAGCGCTCAATGGAAGGTGGGAAAAACCGTAAAACGAAGTCGGCTAAAAAGAGGTGACCTTGTTTTTTTCAGGACTTCCAGGGGGAAAAAGATCTCCCATGTGGGTATTTATATCGGAGATGATCAGTTTATTCATTCACCCAGTCAGGGTAAAGATATCAGTATTGTTTCTCTATCGTCCGATTATTATAAAAAACGGTATGTGGGGGGGCGGCGATACTTTTAAAAAGATGAACGTCCAACGTCCAACGTTGAACGTCGAATATGGATGGCGCTTCGCTTTATCCTATTTTATTTGAATGTTAAATGAGGAATTAAAAAAGGTTATTCAAATTATTGAATTTGGATTTATTATAATTCGATAGAGCGGAGCGATATCATTATTCGATGTTGGACGTTCATCTTTTCCCTGTTTCCACGATTGTCCGTGCTACCGTTTCATTATTTTCCAGAGTATACGTTTTTCTTACCACTTTTAGACACTGTTTTGCATAGAGTTCGATACATTCCGGGTATAACTCCCATTCCCGTTCGAGCCCCTTATTTTTGACTGTATCCAGTGTATCCTCAGGTGTGATTATAAATGTTTTTTGACCGATAATCGGTCCTGAATCTTCTCCGTAATCGATAAAATGTACGGTACAGCCTCCGATCTTACATCCATATCGAAATGTGTCACCATAACCGTCAATACCCGGGAAAGCCGGCAGCAGGGCGGGATGAATGTTCATAATTCTGGGTTCACCCGGAACAGTATTTACACGATCGATAAAATAGGGTGTCAGATTTCTCATAAATCCGGCAAGGATAATCAGATCAAAGGGGAAGCGGGCCATCTGAGTGAGGAGGTCAGCTTCGGCGATTACCCGGGTGGACAAAAAATCTTTCATTATTTTTGAACCCGCGTTTTTTGAAAAAAGTGATTGCTTTGAAACGATTTCATCATAATGATAATCTTTGGGTAAAGATGTCTGTTGGGGATTTTCCCTGTATGATTTTATGATTGTATTGTAATTTGTGACAAAAGTCGGTATCCCGTGTTTTTTCCCTCTATCAAGACCGCCCGCGACGGGATTGTCCGATCCCACAAATACCATTTGTCCGGGTATGCTGCCGCTCTCACATGCGTCGATAATCGCCTGTAGATTTGTCCCGCTTCCGGAAACCAGCGCTCCGATTCGTATCATATCTTTCTCTCCCGGTAATGATGATTGGTGGTCTAAAAACCGTTTATTGATATCATCCTGATTGTAAAAATTCAAATTAAAAAATGACACATCTGGGTGTAATTAAAAGTAATGGGTTAAAAAAATAACAACTGGAACAGTGGATTTCGAATCAAGCCCGAAAGGACACCAAGGACCACGTCATACCGGACCCCGATCCGGTATCCAGAAAAAATGGATTTAATCCTTTTCCATCATCTTTAATTGCACCCAACAAACAAGCTTGATAGTCCAAAGGTTGACATTAACAATTCTTACCACTATATTAGGGCGATTATTGAAATTCAAATGAAAGGATAAATTAAGATGGCTGAAAGTATAATGGACATTGAAGATGATAATTTTGAGAATGATGTACTCCAGGCGGACAAGCCTGTACTTGTAGATTTCTGGGCACCATGGTGCGGACCCTGTAAGGCAATCGGGCCAGTTGTTGAAGAGCTGGCTGGCAATTTTGGTGATAAAATCAATTTCCTAAAATGTAATGTGGATAACAATCCTATAACACCCGGAAAGTACGGTATTAAAGCCATACCAACACTTATCCTTTTTAATAAAGGAAATGTGGTTGATCAGGTTACAGGTATGGTTGCGAAGTCCAGGCTCGAAGAGGCGATTAACAAAGTAATCTAGAAGTGGTTTGAAAACCTCTCCTCAACCCCAACCGCGGTGGTGGGGTGGAAATTTTTAACTCTCTACTAACGGGTGAAAAATACTGATATGAAACTCGGGAAAGCATACAAACTCGTAATATTATTAGTTATTGTGTTGCTGAACTGTTACGGATGCAGCTCGCCATTATTTAAAAAGCTTTTTGGAAGCGATGTGGATGTAAAACCCGCCCAGATACTGGCAATGGACGGTATCGAGAGCTTTGAGGATGGGGATTATAGAGACGCTGTTAAATCATTTCAGAAATTAAAAGACTGGTATCCATTCAGTAAATACGCAATTCTCGCGGAATTAAAAATAGCGGATTGTCATTTTTATTTAGAAGAATATATGGATGCTTTTTTTGCGTATGATGAATTTATCGAGCTTCATCCACGCAATGAAGCAATACCATACGTTATTTACCAGACCGGAAGATGTTATTTTGATCAATTAGACACTATAGATCGTGATCAGGAGTCAGCCAGAAAATCTTTGGACGTTTTTTCCCGGTTGAGAAATGATTATCCCGATAGTTTATATTCTGAAAAAGCCTTGGTACATATTAACATATGTCTGAAAAGTCTGGCCGGACATGAATTATATGTGGGTAAGTTTTATTTCAAAAGTAACCATTATAAAGCGGCTTTATTTCGTTTTAAAAAAATCATTATAGACTATCCTGATGTTGGGGTTCATCAAAAAGCAATGCAATATATTGCTTTATGTGAGGAATTGATCGAAAAACAGAAATAAAAATAAAATGTCCTGCCCGAATATTATAAAAAGGCTTTACATTAAAAAAATTATAATATATGTTTGCTGCTTTTCGGTTAGTATGACCGAATGAGACCATATAAGGAGTAATAACATGTCAAAGATATGTGAAATTTGTGGTAAAAAACCAATGGTCGGCAATAATGTCAGCCATGCGCATAATAAAACAAAACGTCGTTTCAATCCCAATCTTCAGCGTGTGAGAGCGTTATCAGGCGGGCAAACAAAAAGGATGATGGTTTGTACCAGTTGTATTAAAACAGGTCTCGTGGTGAAGGCACCTTAGGGCTCGCGCAAAAATAACTTCACATTTTAAGGGGCGAATCATCCCATTCAGCTGCGTTGCAAAAGCTCGAAATATGCCTGGATATTTCTGCGCTTTTACGCCTTGCCGACAGGGCGCCTCGACCCTTAAAATTTGTGAATTTATTTTTACGCGAACCCTAAATAAGTGAGTTGCAAGGGTTGGCCCCTGAAACTCATTTCTACCTTAATCGCTGAACATCAAATACATGTTTTACCTTTTTTATTGACGTCAGAATCCGATTTAAATGTTCAGTATTTTCAACATCTATTGTAAAAAAACTGTGAACGTCTTTATTGCCCTGCACTTCGGTTTTTGCGTTCAATATATTGGCGTTATTTTTACTTATAGTGCTTACAACATCGGCCAGAAGTCCAACCCTGTCCTGAGAGCGGATGAGAATCTTAACCGGATAGGTTTCAAGCATCTCTGTATTCCATTCTACTTCAATCTGCCTTTCCGGGTTCATTTTTAGCGCGTTGATACAGCTGGTGCGATGTACGGTCACACCATAACCGCGTGTGATATAGCCGGTTATGGGATCTCCGGGCACAGGCTGGCAGCATTTCCCGAATTTAAGAAGTATGTCATCGACCCCTTTTACAATGACACCGTTTTTCAGTTTTTTCTTGCGTACCCTGCTGATTATTTTATTAAATATTGATTTATCGTCTTCTTCTGTTTCCAGTTTAGCTTCAAGTTTACGTATGATCTGCAGAGGTGTGATTTTTCCATAACCGATATTTGCTATCAGGTCGTCTGTTGTCACAAAACCGAAATATTTTACAATCTTATCCATTTCCTCTGATTTGATTAGACTATTGAAATTCATCTTATATTTTCGGAATGCTTTTTCACACATTTCCCTGCCCAGGCTCAGGCTGCGGTCTTTTTCCTGTGTCTTGATCCATTGCCTGATTCTTGACCGGGCTTTGACAGTTTTTACAAATTTCAACCAATCCTTGCTGGGGTGGTGATTTTTTGAAGTGATAATTTCAACGGTGTCACCGGTCTGAAGGATATATTGAAGCGGTACCATGCGTCCGTTTACTTTTGACCCGACACACTGGTTTCCAACTTCAGAATGGATCAGATAAGCAAAATCTATTGGTGCTGCCCCTTTAGGGAGTGATTTTACTTCACCATTGGGAGTAAAAACATAGACTTCATCAGGGAAAAGATCAATGCGGACGTTTTCGAGAAATTCGTCCGGGTCCCTGAAATTTTCCTGATTTTCGACCAGGCTCTGAATCCATGAATATGTTTTTCGTGCATTATCGTCAACCCGCTTTCCTTCTTTATAACTCCAATGTGCCGCGATACCGGCTTTTGCCACCCGATCCATCTCCCTGGTGCGGATCTGTATTTCCATCCTTTCCCCAAAAGGTCCGATTACAGTTGTATGAAGAGATTGATACATATTGGGTTTCGGGCGGCCGATATAATCTTTAAATTTAATATCAATCGGTTTCCAGAGGGCATGAACAAGGCCAAGCGTTTCGTAGCATTGCGGAATCGTATCTACAATGATCCTGAAGGCGATAATATCGTATACATCTTCAAATTCCAGATTCTGTTTGATCATTTTATGATATATACTGTAATAATGCTTATTCCTTCCCTTTACTTCGCATATAAGGTTAGCTTCATCCATTTTCCGCTTTATGTAATCTTTAACTGTTTCAATATATCTTTCCCGGTCTTCTTTATCCGTGCGTACATGGTTTTTTATTTTAGTGTATTCTTCAGGCTGTAAATACTTAAATGACGTATCTTCAAGTTCCTTTTTCATCCAATAGATCCCGAGACGTGAAGCAATGGGGGCATAAATATCAAGGGTTTCCTGGGCGATCCTGATTTTTTTCTGCTCACTTTTGTGGTATTGGAGTGTCTGCATGTTGTGAAGGCGGTCTGCCAGTTTGATTAGAATCACCCTGATATCATCTGCCATCGCGAGCAGCATTTTCCGGATGCTTTCAGCCTGGCGGGCCTGGGAGGTTCGAAATGGGAGTTTGCTCAGTTTTGTAACGCCGGATACAATATGAAGCACCTCATGACCGAACATCTCCTCGATTTCTTCCGCTGATGCATGGGTGTCTTCAATGACATCATGTAATAAAGCGGCCGCCACACTGACCACATCCAAATTCATTCCGGTAAGAATACCGGCCACTTCAAGCGGGTGAGAAAGATACGGCTCTCCTGATAATCGTACCTGTCCATCATGGACCCTGGCTGAGAAAACATAAGCACGATCAATTATATCCAGATCGGCTTCAGGATTGTATTCAACGATTTTATCATTTATATCACTGATGCGGATCATATATTCAAGGCCGACTCTTTAAATGGTTTTAACGATTAAAAATCCGGTCCCCCAGGAACCGTTTTTAATTGATCTTCGTGATGCTAAATATTATTAGAAGTGGTTTTGAAACCATTTCTAATATGCCTTTGCGAATACCACATGCTTATCGGCTGATTTGCCGCAGCAGATACAGTCTCCGGGTACGTCCGCGTTTTCGGTTTCCCCCTTAAACGGAATACAGCGTATGGTAACTTTCAGGTCTTCTTTGATTTTCATTTCACATTTCTCTGATCCACACCATGGTGATAATGAAAAACCACCGTGGATTTCAGGTTTTTCCGGGTTTTCCGGTGTGAAATATTGATTAAACGCTTGATTATCGCTTATCGTTGTCGTGTGCGTTTTTCTGAATGACAGGGCACGATCATATAGATTTTTTTGCATGTCATCCAGTATGCCGGATATTTGAGCAGTAAAATGATTTCTTTTGATGGAGACTTTTTCTTTATGACTTTTGTCTCTTCTGCCGACAAAAACAGAGTTATTCTCAATATCCCTGGGGCCGATTTCCACGCGCAGCGGGATACCTTTTTTTATCCAATCCCAACCCCTTGCTCCGCCGATATCCCGGTCATCTATTTCAACTTCAAGATTTCGATGATGATACCTGATATCCTTTATTTCTTTTGCGAGACTTTCCACATATTCCATTACACTTGGTTTATCTTCGGTTTTTCTTATAATTGGCAGCAGTACCACATGGGAAGATGCCACTTTGGGCGGCAGTATTATACCGTCATCATCGCCATGCGTCATAATCAATCCGCCGATTAAACGGGTTGACGCGCCCCAGGATGTCGTCCATGCGTATTCTTCTTTTTCATCCGCCGATTGAAATTTAATATTTGAAGCCTTTGAGAAATTTTGTCCTAAAAAGTGTGATGTTCCGGCCTGAAGCGCTTTTCTGTCCTGCATCATCGCTTCAATGGAGAGAGTATCCCTGGCGCCGGGGAATCTTTCCACGGGTGATTTTCTTCCGCGTATCACAGGCACGGCAAGGAAATTCTCAACAAGATTCGCGTAAACATCAAGCATCAGCTGTGTTCGCTCGATTGCTTCTTTATCTGTGGCATGGGCGGTATGTCCTTCCTGCCATAAAAATTCGCTTGTTCTCAGAAACATTCTTGTTCGCATTTCCCATCGAACAACATTTGCCCATTGGTTGATCAGTACGGGCAGGTCCCGGTAACTGGAAATCCATTTTGAAAATGAGTCACCAATGATTGTCTCGGATGTGGGTCTGACAATCAACGGTTCATTTAGCGGGCCGGCGGGTTTAAGCGCGCCATGCTGATCCTTTTCAAGTCGATGGTGTGTAACAACCGCGCATTCCGTGGCAAATCCTTCAACATGTTCGGCTTCTTTTTCAAGAAAGCTTAAAGGGATAAAAAGCGGAAAATAGGCGTTTTTAACACCGGTCGCCTTGAACAGGTCATCCAGCTCACGCACTATTTTTTCCCACAGGGCATATCCCCATGGTTTAATCACCATACATCCTCTAACAGGTGATCGTTCAGCAAGTTCAGAATGTTTGATGACCTGCTGGTACCATTTCGGGTAATCTTCGTTCCTTGTGGGTGTAATTGCCGTTTTTATCTGTTTTGCCATGATGTCCCTCTCTTTTTTCTATCGGAGTATTCCGTGTATCAGCATTTTAATTTTCGTTTTTCGTTAATTTCAGATTACTTTTGTGCTTGAGTCAATTTCTCTACTTCATTCAATAATACTTCAACCAGTTTTTCCTGGGGTATTTTTTTAATCACTTTTCCTTTCCTGAAAAGTATGCCGGATTTATCATCGCCGGCAATGCCGATATCGGCTTCTTTTGCTTCCCCGGGGCCATTTACAACGCAGCCCATTATCGCGACCTTGATTGGAGAAGGGTTTATCAAAAGAGCTTTTTCAACCTGTTCCGCGATGTGAAATAAATCAATTTTACAGCGTCCGCACGTCGGGCAGGAGATAATATCGGGTCCATGGCTTCTGATTTTCAAACCTTTCAGTATTTCATAGCCCACACGAACTTCTTCGACTGGATCGCGGGTGAGTGAAACACGCAGTGTATCGCCAATGCCTTCAGCCAGGAGTAAGCCAATCCCAAGGGATGACTTAACGATACCTGAATACAGACCCCCGGCTTCTGTCACACCCACATGCAGCGGGTAATCTGTCTTTTCAGACAATAACCTGTAGGCTTCGACTGTCCGGATCACGTCTGATGCTTTAATTGAAATTTTGATCCGGTTGAAATTAAAGGATTCCATCAGATTCACGTGCCGCATGGCGCTTTCAACCATCGCTTCAGCGCAGGCACCGCCGTATTTGGTTAACAGGTCTTTCTCAAGCGATCCTGAATTGACTCCAATACGGATCGGAACATGATATTCCTTTGCGCAGTCAACCACCGCTTTTACTTTTTTATCTCCCCCGATATTTCCGGGGTTGAGTCTTAACCCGTCTGCGCCTGAACGGATGGCAGCGATGGCCAGACGGTAATTGAAATGAATATCCGCGATGAGCGGTATTGAAATTTTTTTTTTAATGGAGGCGATGGCCTGAGCTGCATCATTATCCGGTACAGCCACCCTGATGATTTCACATCCTGCGGCTTCCAGTTGTTTTATCTGGGCAACCGTGGCGTTTACATCATGGGTAAAGGTGTTGGTCATGGACTGGACTGAAACAGGAGCGCCGCCTCCGATTTTTACTTTACCGATTTGAATCTGGTGTGTATTTTTACGTTTAATTTTAAACGGCATTTTATTTGGCTCTGATTTACCATAAAATAATAATTCAAAAAGCTCAAATAATAGCAGATAACCCCCACAAATTCAAGGGGAAATCATTGGTTGAAATGGATTTGTGATTTTTACTGATTGGATGTATCGATTGTGATATGGTAGAAAAATAGTGGGTTCAATTGAAATGAAAGGAGATCACACAAATGGCCACAGAAGAAAAAAAACATTTTGCGGATAAACACACGGGAGAAAAGCCGGATGGGAAAATTAAAGATAAAATCATCGAGCATTCAAAGAACAGGGAAATACCGTGTGCGGTAGTATTTAATATCGCCAGGCAGCTTGAAAAGCCGGCGGGTATGGTAGGGAAGAATGTGGACCTTATGAATTTCCGGTTAACCAAGTGTCAGCTTGGATTGTTTGGTTATAAACCTGAGAAAAAGATTGTAAAACCGCATGATCATGAATGGGGTGAGCTGAAAGATGCTGTAAAGTCTCAATCGCTTGACGGCAAATTGCCATGTAAAGAGGCCTGGGATATTGCGGCTCAGTTTAAAGTTCGGAAAATGGAAATTAGCGGTCTTTGTGAATTTATGGGAATAAAGATTAAGCCCTGTCAGCTTGGGGCGTTTTAATACCGCTTTTACAAATACCCACCCTTACCCACAAACGGATTATGCTGCTTTTCATGACCGATTGTGGTGTTCCCCATATGTCCGGGATATACATTTACATTTTCACCAAGAATAAAGAGCTTGTTCTGAATACTTGCCTTTAATATAGATGGATCGCCACCGGGAAGATCCGTCCGGCCCACGGATCCGGCAAAGAGTGTGTCACCGACAAAAACATGATCTCCAGTGTGAAGAGAAATTCCGCCGGGGGAATGTCCCGGTGTGTGAATGACCTTTAATGAAATATTTCCAAATTCGATTGTATCACCATCATCAATTGTCCTGTCCGGTGCGGGTGAATTGTCGGCTGAAAATCCCCACCTGGCAGCCGATTCTGAAAGCTGATCCAGCATGTGAGCGTCCAGTGGGTGTATCATAATTGAAGCGCCTGTAATATCTTTTAGTCTTTTATTAGCCCCCACATGATCGAAATGTCCATGGGTGTTAATAATACATTTTAATGTAAGCTTTGATTCAGCAAGCGTGGTGAGAATCCTGTCAGCCTCGTCGCCAGGATCGATGACAGCGGCTTCAAGTGTTTCTTCACAGCCGATGATAAAACAATTTGCCTGAATCGGGCCAACTACCAATTTATTAATGATCAAAATAACCTCCTGTAATTAAAAGTGGCTTCATAACTTAAAATTTAATATTTACTCTGTGATTTCATCGTCCTGGTCTATCCGGATGCTGTCTATAATTCCGTTTATGAATGAACCGGATTCATCTGAGCCGAATTTTTTACCGATATCAATCGCTTCATTGATGGACACCTTGGCTGGAATATCCTTACAGAAAAGCATTTCAAATATCGCGATACGGATAATATTGCGGTCCACACAGGACATTCGGCTGATCTTCCAGTTTTTTGAAAATTTTTCAATCAGATGATCAATCTCCGATATATTCTGTGAAACACCGTTTACCAGCTCAATAAAAAACGCTTTCATCTTTTCGGCTGGCTCAAAGTTCCTGCAGAATTGATCCAGGGCTTCTTCTGAAATATTCTTTCTAATGTCCATATAAAAAAGAGCCTGCAGAGCAAGCTCTCTTGATTTGCGTCGACTACCCATATTTTTATGCCTGGTCTACAGCCTCTATCAAGTTTGCCATTTCCACAGCGGATATCGCTGCGCTCCATCCTTTATTGCCTGCCTTTGTGCCTGCCCGTTCGATGGCCTGTTCAATGGTATCGGTTGTTACGATTCCGAAGATAACAGGTACTTCAGATTCCATACTGACCTGGGCGATTCCCTTGGACACTTCGGCGCCGACATAGTCAAAATGAGGTGTTGCGCCGCGAATGACGGCACCCAGGCACACCACTGCATCATATTTTTTTGCCAGGGCAGCTTTTTTTGCTAAAAGCGGTATTTCAAATGCACCGGGCACTTTAATAATTTTAATATCTTTATCTTTTGCGCCGCTGCGTATTAACGCATCAAGGGCACCGTTGACCAATCTTTCAGTGATAAAGTCGTTAAAGCGGCTGACGATCAGAGCAAATTTTTTACCTTCAGCACTCAGTTTGCCTTCAATGATGTCTGGCATCTTTTCCTCCTTAAATTAGATTTTGTTTCAGCGGAACAAATTATACTTTATTTCATCAAATAAAACCTGGTCCTTTGGGCCAGGTCAGAGATAAATGGCTCTGCCATAAGAAATAAATCAAAGTGACTAAAGTGAGCTAAAGTGCACTAAAGTTCCGTCGCCGCTAAAGCTATGCGGACAGTTCCC
>JAUVGT010000200.1 GCA_030593645.1 Deltaproteobacteria bacterium | reverse complement strand
ACAAGTTTTTGGGATGCATCCGACCCGTCCTTTGTAACCTCACCAATGATGACACCATCAAACCGAAGGCCCGCATATACAGTGCCGATCACCTTAACGTTTCCCTGGTGATCCCTTGAAAAAGGAGCGTCATCAAAACCGATGATATTTGAATATCGTTTGATAGCCATCATGAATTAATTTTTGTTAATAGGCTGAACATCGAACGGATCAGGCAGGCGACGCTACCACCAGTATCGTGCAGTCCTCTTCCCCGTTATTGAGAAGGCTGTGACTTGAACCTGTGGGTATCCAGGTGGCATCTCCCGGCCCGACCTGTTTAGAGTCATCATCTACCCTCATCTCACCTGTACCGCTCACCACAAAATAAATTTCCTCCATCGGATCGACATGTGATTCGATCTCTTTTCCGGGAGCAAGTGTGGCAATTGCCAGAAAACCGATCTCCTTTAAGGTTCTCATATCAAGTATCATTCTGGCAATGGCACCGCCATGTGCCCGGTAAGTTGTTTCAGTCACTTCTTTGTCGTTTATATTTCTGACTATCACAGATAAATCTCCCCTTCCTGTTAAGTAACATATTTTAAGATTGTTGATTATCAGAACTCACAGAAGAATCAAACCCATTTTTTTTATTAATCCTGTTTCAGAGGGAGCTGAAGCGACTCCGGTGCTTTTATTCAGATTTGATCACTTTTGTCACCCTTTTGTGCCGGTCTACTTTTTGTTTGCCAAGAAATACCTGATATGATAATTGTATAGACAACCATTTCCAAATTAAAGGAGAGTATTGAGTCATGTTACCCTATGGCTGGAATTTTCGTTCAATGAAATCAGATGACCTGGATGATGTTTTAGAAATTATTAATGAACATGATGAAGATGATTTTGAAGATGCGCGGGAATCATATGACCAGTATGGATTGACTGATCAGTACGTTTTTACATATGAAGATAACATAATGGGCGTAACAGGGTTTCGCTATGAACCGGACACGGATAATACCTACTGGTTATCCTGGACGTATCTTACCAAAGAACAGCGCGGACAGCAAATGGGCACACGCATGATCGAGGAGCTGTTTGAAATACTAAAAAAAGAAAAAGCCAGAAAAATCTTTGTGTCCACCAGCGATTATATTGATCCGGAAGAAGGAAGTATCTATAAAACAGCGGTAAGCCTATATAGAACAATGGGGTTTAAGGAAGAAATCATCCATCGGGATTTTTACGAACCTGGTGAATCGGAATTGATATTCGGCAATTACCTTCAACCCCGTTACCCGCAAAAGAGACATAAACCTGAAAAACGCGGTGTTGTTTTGGATGACCTTTACAAGATAGATGAAACAGATGATCTTTACGCCATCGAATGGGAATTCATCGGGAAAAAAGTTTTCAGTGAAAATGATATAAATATGCTGCTTGATAAGGCAAAAGGAATGAATGCCAGGTCTGTTCTAATGGCATTCCCTTCAAATGTTCATAAAGTAAATGATCCTCTGAGAACCTGCGGCTTCCAGCCTTTGGGTATGCTTGAAGATTTTTATCAAGACGATCTTCATAAAATTCATTTTCGATATGATTTTAAGTAAAAATCCGGGTCCAAAGGGCCCGGCATTGACTTGTCCGCCATAGCTTTAGCGACGGCGGGAACTGTCCGCATAGCTTTAGCGGCGACGGAACTTTAGTGCACTTTAGGCACTTTAGTCACTTTGTATTATTTCTTATGGCAGAGCCATTTATCTCTGACCTGGCCCAAAGGTCCAGGTTTTATTTGATAAAATAAAAAAATTATAATCACAGGGAGGAAAGTTATGAAAAAGATAAGTATTTTTTTGATCTGTACCTTTGTTCTGACCGGTGTGCTTTTGACAGGATGCAGCACGAGCACTGAAATCATAGACCTTAACAAAGTGCTCGACATCATGACTGCCACGTTAGAGGAACTTAAACAGGAATCACCGGCATCTGCTGCTGATCCTGCCCAGGAGACGATTGAGCCGCTTGATAATGAATTCGAAGCTGCGGAATATAATGAAATATTTCTGACGCGCTTTGCGGCCAATCTGAATAAGGCAAAACTAATATCCAGCTCCATAGGTGTGGGTATGTTAAATACCGGTGCCATTGAAGGATTTATTGATAAAAACAAAAATAGCAAAAAAGAAACCAGTGAAAAAAAACTGTTCACAGTCGAAATTGATTCTGAAAGGAATCGTCTGATTGCGACAGACACCCAGAATCAATACCGTCGAAGTTCACACTACAGACCCGGCGGATTGTTCACCGGTTTTTTACTGGGTTCAATGCTGAGCCGCCAGCGCCATTCCGGTATCCGTTCTTCACGTTTTTCAAACATGAAAATGAGCGATAAAAACTATCACAAAGCAGCCACATCAAAAGCCAAATCCAGCGCCAGGTCTAAGAGCAGCTCGCGCAGTTTTAGAAGCGGTAAATAGTAAAATGATATCGCGGACTGAATTGTACTGATCTGATTTTTTACCCGATGTGTTACCGGCATCCAGTCCGCGATCCGTCTTATCATAATAAAACAGACTATCTGAAAAGAGATCAATTTGGACAGCACCAGCACCCTGGACCGAAAACAGTTAATCATTCTACTCATCTCAATCCTGATTGTAGCACTATGCGGAATCGCTTATGAATTGATAATCGGGACCATCTCCAGCTATCTTCTGGGAAACAGTGTGTATCAGTTTTCTCTGACAATAGGACTATTCATGTTCGCCATGGGAATCGGTTCCTATCTTTCAAAATTTTTCATGAAAAACCTTGTGACCAGTTTTATTATCGTTGAGATTGTTATCTCCCTCATCGGCGGCTTGAGCAGCATTCTGCTTTTTATGGCTTTCCCCCTAATAACAGCGATGTACTCCCTGATTATGTACTCATTGATTCTCATTATCGGGACGCTTGTCGGTTTTGAAATCCCCATCCTGACCCGCATACTCAGCCGGAAAGATTCTCTTCGTCAATCCATCGCGAATGTCCTGTCCCTTGATTATACCGGAGCCCTGATCGGTTCCGTACTATTTCCTCTGGTACTGCTGCCGCAGCTCGGTCTGGTACGATCATCATTCGCTATAGGCCTGATTAACGCGAGTACCGCAGTTGTAAACACCATATTTTTTAAATCCCATCTTAAATATCCGAAAACAATTACTGCTATTTCCGTATTCTTTCTTGGGCTGCTTATTATATTAACCGCATTGGGGACACATTTAACAAAATTCGCCGAAAATCATCTCTATTTTGACCAGATTATCTATAAAAAACAGACACATTATCAAAAAATTGTGTACACACAATCTCTGATTACGGGTGAACACAGGCTCTTTATTGATGGGCATATTCAGTTTTGCGACAGGGATGAATACAGATATCATGAGGCCCTGGTACATCCTGTCATGTCTCTCCCCGGATCCCGTGAAAATATCCTGGTTCTTGGCGGCGGTGACGGCATGGCGATTCGTGAAATATTAAAATACCCGCAGGTTAAACGGATTCACCTGGTAGACATTGATCCGGAAATAACAAGATTCTGCAGCACTTTCCCTGAAATTACCAGGATCAATAAAGGTAGCCTGAAAGACCCGAAAGTATCAATCTTTAATGAAGATGCATTTACATATGCGAACAGACCCGGCACTCTGTACGACCGGATCATTATCGACCTTCCGGACCCTCATAATGAGGCTTTAAATAAACTCTATTCCCGCGAATATTATAAAATTCTGAAAATGAGGATGAATACCGGAAGCTATATGGTCACCCAGAGTTCATCCCCATTTTATACGCGCAAATCTTTCTGGTGTATTGAAAAAACCATGCAAAACGCGTCGCTGTCCACATACAGTTATAAAGTGACAGTCCCTACCTTCGGTATTTGGGGTTTTCACATTGGCTCTGTATCCGGTAAAATTCCGGACACATTCGATATCCAGGTTCCCACCCAATTTTTAAATACCACCACTATGAAATTTGCAGGAATATTTGAAAACGATATTGCCAGACTCAATGTTCCGGTGAACTCAATTATGGAACCCAAACTCTACATCCTGTACCTTCAGGAGCTGACCGGTTCAAATATCAACTGAACATCGAACGCTTGTCAGGCCATAGCCTCCTGACCGCCATCTTGTCTCGGCGAAGCCTTTGGCGAAGACGGAAGTTTTAGCGAAGGTGGTTAGCGACGGAGGTTGGCGATGGCTTATCCAACGCCGAATATCACTTCTGCCCCTTGAATCCGTTGTATATTTTTATTCTTGACTAATTTCAGGCGTAGCTGTAATGTAGCTGTGTCATTTAAATGATAAAAAATTTTATTTTTTTATACGATTAATTATTCTCGGGTAGTGACACCTTTTTCTACGTCTATCTTCCCGATATTCCTTTGGCAACTTTCTAAAATTGATGGTCTCGTAAAAAGTCCGAATGTGACGGTTTCGTAAAGAGTTCAAATTCAAGGCGTGCAATTTTTGTAATGATGAAGCGTACTTATCGGACACGCCCTGTTAAATCTGTCTTTTTATTTAACAGGGGAGTTGAATCATTGCAAAATGCAGCACAACGCAGAAGTTGGTCCGCCTACGGCGGATTACGAAACCGTCAAAATTAATATGAAAATCAGGTCTTATGCCCATTTATAGTTGACAATAATTTTAAAAGTGATATCTGTAGATCGAGCGCTTGCTCTATATGTTTGACCCCACGAATACAACTTGAAAGGGAAACACCATGCACAAATTATTAACAGAGAATCCAGGCGAAAAAATGCTTCTCCTCGGCAACGAAGCCATTGCCAGGGGAGCAATCGAAGCCGGTGTGGCATTTACAAGTACGTATCCCGGAACACCTTCTTCTGAAATTTCATTGAATTTCTTCCAGATGTCGCAGGAGAGCGATCTGTATTTTGAATACAGCACGAATGAAAAAGTAGCGCTTGAAGTAGCTGCCGCCTCCGCGAACTGCGGTGTGCGCAGCATGTGTATCATGAAACACGTGGGGTTGAATGTGGCGTCAGACGCCCTGATGACACTTGCTTATATCGGCGTAAAGGGCGGCATGGTGATTCTGACCGCGGACGATCCTTTCCTGTTCTCAAGCCAGAATGAACAGGATAACCGTTATTACGGAAAACTTTCGGGATTGCCTGTCATTGAGCCATCTTCAGTTGAAGAAGCCAAAGAGATGGTTCCTTACGCTTTTGATCTTTCTGAAAAACTCCAGGAACCGGTTCTTTTCAGGACCACAACACGGATCAATCATTCCACCGCGTTTGTAAAACTTGGAAGTATTAAACCACGCGTGACAAAAGGCAGTTTTAAAAAAGACCCATTAAACTATGTTACGGTTCCTGCGGTCTCAAGAAAGCTGCATGTTAAATTGTTAAAGAATATTGAAACAGCAAAAGGTATTTCTGAACAATCGGAATATAACTTCATTGAAGGAAACGGAAACCTCGGTATTATCTGTAATGGAGTTAGCTATAGTTATGTGTCTGATGCCGTAGAAGGGCTGAACATAAAGGACAAAATTAAAATACTCCGTATTGGATTTTCAAATCCTATGCCGGAAACAAGGATCAAGAATTTTTTAAAAGAATGTGAAAAAGTTCTGGTTGTCGAGGAAGGTGAACCCGTCATGGAAGAGGCTGTCAAAGCTTTTGCGCAGGAAGCGGGCCTCTGTTTTGAAATCAAGGGAAAAAGCGAAGCTTTGTTTCCAAGGCTCTATGAATTCAACCCTGAACAGGTACAAAATAACATTGCAAAATATTTTGGTATTCCCCATACCCCGGCACAGGTTCCTGATCTTTCCGATGTACCGGAAATTCCTCAGCGCCCGCCAAACCTTTGTGCCGGCTGTTCACACAGGGCCACCTATTACGAAATAAAAAAAGTCGCGGAAAAAATGGATACAATATATCCTTCAGACATCGGGTGTTATACCCTGGGAATGCTCCCGCCGCTATCCATGGCGGATTTTGTAATCTGCATGGGCGGATCGGTCGGGACTTCATGCGGCTTTTCGCAGGTCACCGATCAGAAAGTCATTTCTTTTATCGGCGACTCAACATTCTTTCATAGCGGCATTTCCGGTCTGATCAATGCGGTGTTTAATAATCACAATTTTACTCTCGTGATCCTTGATAATGGTATAACGGCAATGACAGGACACCAGCCGAATCCCGGTGTCGACATGGGTAACCTTAAACTTGAAGGATACGGCCGCGTATCGATCGAAAATATTGTAAGGGCGACGGGTGTTAAGCATATAACAATGATCAAGCCCTACAAGGTTAAAAAGAGCATAGAGGCCATAAAAGAAGCCCTCTCATATAAAGGCGTCTCCGTCATTATTTCTGAAGAAATGTGTACACTGTACGCAAAAAACCTTAGACTGCTGAAACCCAGATCTTTTGTTATCACTGACAAGTGTAAGGATCATAAAAACTGTGTCAACGAACTCGCGTGCCCTGCTTTTTATATCGAAGAAAAACGGGTAAAAATCGATGAAGATATGTGTGTCGGTTGCGCGGTTTGCGCACAGATCTGTCCGGAAAATGCAATAATGCCGTTAAAAAAAGGATAACAACAGTTAAAAACATTGAAAATTGAAATAGGATAAATAAAATGGATACAACAAGATTAATCATTGTAGCTGTCGGCGGACAGGGAAACCTGCTTTCTTCCAAGGTTTTGGGAGAAGCCGCACTTCTTTCTAATACTCCCGTCCGAATGAGTGAAATACACGGCATGGCCCAGAGGGGCGGTGTTGTGGAATCTGCAATTGTTTTTGGTGATGCGAAAAGCACGATAATCTCAGATGGAAAAGCAGATGTTTTCGTCGGTTTTGAACCATCTGAAACGCTGCGTGCGTTAAACCGGTGCAATTCTGATACGGTAGTGATCTCGAATCTGGCACCCCTTCCGCTGTTTACTGTAGCTATTGGAAAGGGTGTTTATCCTGATATTGAAGCAGCCCGGGAACTGATCAGGAAAAAGACAGCCCGATTGATTGCCTTTGACGGAATCGCCCTGGCCAAAGAAGCAGGTAACCCGATGTCTTTAAATATGGTTCTGCTGGGTGCCCTGATACAAACGGGTAAAATCCCTGTAACCGCTGAAAATGTTAAGGAAACGATCAGAACCAAAACCAAAAAAGCATTTGTGGATATCAATCTGAAGGCATTTGATCTTGGTTTTGCAGCCGCGAAAAAATGTGGTTAGCATTTATTTTATCTTGCCCTTCCCTGCTGTAATGGCGCGAAGGAGTAAGTTGACTGGTGTTATATTGGCCATCATTTCCCTGAATTAAACGAAGAAATTGTTTTCTTTTATTTTTAAGAATTTCACTCAAAAGGAGGTAATAAAATGCCCTGGAATGACGAGTTTGAATGTATGCCGGTGGAACAAATCCAGAAATTTCAACTGGAAAAATTAAAAGAAACCGTTGCCTGGGTGTCCGAAAAGATACCCTTTTACACGGAAAAGTTTAAGGAGGCCGGTATATCGGCTGACAGCATCAACAGCATTGAAGATGTGTCCAAACTCCCGGTCACAGTTAAAAATGATCTTAGGGACAATTACCCATTTGGTCTCTGTGCGGTTCCAATAGAGGAGGTTGTTCGCGTTCATGCTTCTTCAGGAACCACTGGAAAACCGATCACAGGTCCATATACTGCGGATGACCTGGAGCAGTGGACCGAGTGTATGGCAAGAAACCTGTGGGCTGCGGGCATACGCCCTACCGATATTGTACAGAACGCTTATGGCCATGGTCTTTTTACAGGAGGTCTCGGTTTTCATCAGGGTGCCTGCAAACTCGGCTGTGCGGTTGTTCCGACAGGCGCCGGCATGACTGAACGCCAGATTACCATTCTTAAAGATTTCAAATCGAATGTACTGTTAGCAACCCCATCATATACGCTCACCATTGCAGAACGGGCCGAAGAGATGAAGGTTGACATTAAATCACTGCCTCTCAGGGTCGGTGTCTTTGGAGCTGAACCCTGGACCACCCAGATGCGCACTGAAATTGAAAACCGGATGGAAATCAAAGCCATGGAAGCTTACGGTCTTACCGAACTCGGCGGACCGGGCGTGGCATTTGACTGTGAAGCACAGGAAGGACTTCACATTAACGAAGATCATTACCTGGCTGAAGTTGTGGATCCTGCCACCTTTGAACCTCTTCCCCTGGGAGAGAAAGGAGAATTGATCTTCACTTCCCTGCAGCGAAGAGCCATGCCGATGATCCGTTACCGCACAAAAGACATCACCCGCCTGTATCGTGAAAAGTGCAGTTGCGGCAGGACCATGCTCAAAATGGAAAAACTTTCCGGACGCACGGATGATATGCTGATTATCAGTGGTGTAAACGTATTCCCTTCACAGATTGAAGCCCTTCTACTGGAAATCGATGAAGTGGAACCGCAGTACAGACTTGTTGTGCGAAAGAAAGGCTACCTTGATCAGCTGACCGTTCAGGTGGAGGGTAAATCTGAAGTATATGAAGCCGGAGATCAGAAACGCCATGAGGTGGAAGGTAAGATTTCCGCACATATCAAGGGAATGATGGGAATCGGTGTTGAAGTCGAACTGGTTGAACCCAAGTTTATCGCGCGCAGCGAAGGTAAAGCCCTTAGAGTTGTTGACGAAAGACCAAAACAGCTGCGTTAATTCATATTGTGGACTGTTAATGGATGAATGAACCCCATGGTTCATTCATCCCGGTTGTTTAAAAAAAGCGAAACACAGCATTATAAACCAATTCTGATGGTTTCGTAAAAAGTCCGAATGAGACGGTTTCGTAAAAAGTTCAAATTCAAGGCGTGCAAATTTTGTAATCATGAAGCGTACTTATAGTACGTTGAATGATTGCGAAATGCAGCACAACGCAGAAGTTGGACTTTTT
>JAUVGT010000184.1 GCA_030593645.1 Deltaproteobacteria bacterium | reverse complement strand
GAATTTGAGAAAATATTTTCGGACGTTAAACGCGATACTTGAATGCATGAGAACAAAACAGCGTTATCGTCTGGAAAGGGAAAATTTCGGATTCTGGGGTGCCATTGAATTCCGTGATTCGGATCTTAAAATCGGGAGTGAAGAATTCCTCGAAGAGTACGAAAGCGCGTTTGAAACGGGCGAGTTCGGTAAGATCGGAATCGGCAGGGTTGTGATCGCCCAGAAAGAACCCGGAAGCGATTCGACCCGTATTGTCAATATGTGGACCGGAAAAGATTTTAATCTCAAGAATTTTTTGCCGGATTCGAAAGGGGATACGGGAGGTAAAGATATTCCGGGTATCCCCAGGTATCCCGGAAGCAGGAGAGTATTTTCAACACAGCAGGAAAACACGCAAACGATTGACTCCCTGGTGACCTATGAAGGCGGCGGCGGGGTGGTTGGGCATATTCTCTTTTATCATTCAAGAATGGAAAGCGGGGGCTGGAAAACAGATCCCACGTTTGAAAAGGTTGTATATAAAAAATCAGGAAAAAACTTCATGTACTACACGCGTAAGGGCAGGGAATGTACGATTCATGTACAGGAAGATGGGAACACAGGAAGAGTGATTACGACCATTACAAATCGGGAAAAGAAAACCAGTTGATTTAAAAAGGAAATCAATATGAATAAGAAAGCATTACTGATCATTGCAGGTTCGGTGTTGTGCGGTATTATCGCGGTTATACTGGTGAACAGGTATATGGCAAACCAGAAAGCGGAAGTCACGAAGGGTTGGGATATGGTTCAGGTACTTTTCATGACAGAAAAAGCACCAAGAGGAACCATGATTAAGAGCTACATGATTAAGGGGAAGGAAATACCAGAAAGATATGTTCACGGCAACGCCATATTACCAAAAGATGCGGATCTTGTGATCGGTCAGGTGTTGAACTATCCTTTGAAAAAAGATGATATGCTTCTCTGGACAGATTTGGGGCGAGAAGAAGAAATCAAAAAAATCAGGCACAGGGGACTGGCCGGGACCATTACCCCGGGTGAACGGGCGTTGACGGTTCCTGTGGATGTAGTGAGCGGTGTGGGCGGACACCTCAAACCCAGTGACCATATCGATATCCTGTGCACGGTCCGGAGCCAGGAAACCGGTGAAGAAGCGACATTGACATTGCTTCAGAACATTACAATCCTGGCAACCGGTTCCAATCTGGCTGTGAACAGGGCTACCCGAAGTACTTACAACCACATCACCATACTGGTGACCCTGGAAGAGGCCGAACTCGTGGTATTCGCGAGGCAAAAAGGGAAGCTCGCGGCAGTACTGCGAAATCCGGAAGATATTGAAACCCATAAAGAGATTCCAAAGATGGATTTTTCAGATATCATGAAAGCTGAATTCCGGAGGAACATCCAGGAGAAGAGGGATCAGATACAGGTAATCAAGAGAGGGCAGATCGATAAAAAGTAAAACCGTTTTACTTGTAATTGACAGGGGGAAAGATGAACCGATCCGTTAAAAGGACAATTGTATCCGGTGTAATATTTTCAGTGTTTCTGATTTCATTTTGTTGTACATCCGCGATGGCAAGGGAAAGACTGAATTTAACACTTGGTGAGCAAAAAACCATAAGTACCCCCAGTATCAGCAGGATCGCTGTGGGCGATCCATCCGTGGCGGATGTCAAGGTGCTTGATCAAACCAGCCAGGTACTGGTGACCGCCATGGGGGAAGGTGAAACAAACCTGATTATCTGGGATGAAAGCAACCGGGAAAGAAACATACTGATCCGTGTGACTGCCCGTGATCCCTGGGCGGTGGCTTATGAATTAAAACGGATTTTAGCGGGCATTGAAGGAGTAACCGTTAAACCTGTGGGCATGCGTATTATTATTGAAGGAATGCTGCTGCGTGAAAAGGATGGGGAGAAAATAAAAAAGGTCGCTAAAATCTACCCCCAGGTTATCAATATGACGACTATGAGTCCGGCTATCCTGGATACAAATATCCAATTTATTAACGAAGAACTGAAAAAAGTGGGACTGCCATCCGCGAAAGCGGTTCGCGTGGGTAACCGGGTTGTTTTAACCGGGGATGTGCCGGACAAGGATGCTAAAGCACAGGCGGAAATGATGGCCGGGGCATTTACCAAGGAAGTCCTGAATTTCTTGAAGATCGGAATTGCCCTGAAAAGAATGGTACTGGTGAATGTCGATTTTATAGAGATTGATAAAGGCGCCCTCACCGAAGCAGGCATAAAATGGGGAAATGCCATCGGTATCGGCGGGGAAGCTGAAGGAGTAGGAATTTGGGATCACCGTGACATCGGAAATATTCTTGGAACCTATACAGTAACCGGGAATTATGGAGTGAATATCAACCTGATGAAAAACAAGCAGCGGAGCCGAATCCTGGCCCAGCCCAAACTTTTATGCCGCAGCGGTGAAAAAGCGGAGTTTCTGGCGGGAGGGGAAGTGGCCCTGCCCATGGTTACCGCGAACAGTTCAACCGTTGAATATAAAAAATACGGCCTGATCCTGAACATCTCTCCTGTGGTTGATAAGTATGACAATATTTCTATTTCCATTGAAGTCGAAAACAGTAATATTGCGGATTTTGTAAACGGCATTCCCAATTTCCAGACCAGCCGGGTAAAGACATCAATCAATATCAGCAGCGGTCAAACCATCGCGTTGTCCGGCCTTGTGAACAATGAGCATTCAAAATCCGTGGACAAAGTACCGCTGATTGGAAGTATCCCGATTTTAGGTGAACTTTTTAAATCAAGAAAATTCAGAAAAGATAAAAGTGAACTGGTCATATTTGTTACACCGCAGATCATTTCTCCAAAAGATCCGGAAAATCAGGAAATCGTGGGAGAGATGCAGGAGAAGTATGAAAAAGCGGGTAACGTGTTGAAATGGAAGATCCTGGATTAGATATAACAAGAAATCATGCACGATCAAACATACAGGCATAAATTATGATTGCAATTGCGATATACAAAAACCTGAGGGGAAAAGCCAGAATTGAAACTGTTTCAAGGTCTGTGTTTAAGATCGGAAAAGACCGGGAAAATGATCTGGTTCTTGACCAATCCGGTGTATCAAAAAATCACGCTGAAGTATATAAACGTTCCAATAGTTTTTATATCGCGGATTTGAACAGCAAATACGGAACATTTGTAAATGAAAGAAAAATTCCGGTTTTAAAATCGGTTCCGGTACAGCCTGAGGACATTATACATATCGGTGATTATTTCCTCAAGGTGAGGGAATCGGTTGATGAGGTCGAAGTCCAAAAAGGAGTAACCGGTGAGCTTACACCTGAAGAGGAACTGGCCTATTACAGGGATCCCAGGGTCATAGAGCTCAAGGGATTGCTGCATAACCGCCTGCTGGATATCATCGATTTAAGGCGTTTGGATGTAAAAAAAATAAAGGATGTAGAACTTCGCATGCAGTGCGATGAAATCGTTCGGGGTATACTCATTGAAACTGAATCTGAAGTTCTTTGGGAGGTTGATAAGGAAATCCTGATTAAAGATATCCTGGATGAAGCCCTGGGTCTCGGGGCCCTGGAGGATCTCCTGGCGGACCCCTCGGTAACCGAAGTTATGGTAAACCGGAAAGATCAGATTTATGTTGAGAAAGACGGTAAGGTAAGCCTGTCTGCCAAAGTGTTTAGCACGGATATGGCCCTGCTTGGGATTATTTCGAGGATTGTCAGCCCGATCGGACGGCGTATCGATGAAAGTTCCCCCATGGTAGACGCCAGACTCAAGGACGGTTCCCGGGTAAATGCCGTGATACCGCCCATGGCCTTAAACGGGCCGTGCATTACCATTCGTAAGTTTTCAAAGGACCCGTTTGTCGTACAGAATCTGGTTGATTTTAAAACACTGAATCAGGCGATTGCCGATTTTTTAAAGATATGTGTTAAAAACAGGAAAAATGTGGTGATTTCCGGAGGTACAGGGTCAGGGAAAACCACCACGCTCAATATATTAAGCTCTTTTATACCTGATGATGAACGGATTGTCAGCATAGAAGACGCGGCTGAACTGCAGCTCTCACAGGATCACGTGGTCAGGCTTGAATCACGTCCGCCCAATATCGAAGGCAAGGGCGAGATTACCATCCGTCACCTGGTAAAGAATTCATTGAGGATGAGACCGGATCGCATTATTGTGGGAGAATGCAGGGGCGGTGAAACGCTGGATATGCTCCAGGCCATGAATACCGGCCATGACGGATCTTTAACCACTGCCCATGCTAATTCTCCCCGTGATCTCCTGTCCCGTCTTGAAACCATGGTCATGATGTCGGGCGAGGATCTGCCCAGCCGTGCCATCAGGGAGCAGATTGCTTCTGCGATTGATATTGTGGTCCAGCAGACTCGGCTGACATGCGGTTCAAGAAAGATTACATACGTATCTGAGGTGATCGGGATTGAAGATGACAAAATCATCATGCAGGATATTTTCTATTTTAAGCAGGAAGGGTTTGATGCCTCCGGGAAGACAAAGGGGAAGTTTATCGCCACAGGGTGGATTCCGGAGTTTTTTCACGATCTGCTAAATCGTGGTATCGATGTGGATATGGGAGTTTTTCATAATTAGTGTCCGTCCAGAAATGGTAGATTTTTGTTCTTGGAAAGGCCCGAGCTTTTTTTGGACCGCCCTGTACGCTCTGCAGGACCTACAGGGTAAACAGGAATAGTTAACTATTTCGAGGATCTGAAAAAAACGAGAACGAAGCCAGGGACCAAAAGATGCCGTTTATGGATGGGCACTATTAGAAGGGACGTATACTGATGACCGATTCGATTATAAGATTATCCATATACTTTTTGATTTTTTGCTCGGTCAGTTTAATTGTCTGGATGATTGCCAGGTTTTTCACGGAAGGTTACGGGGCATTCGAAAAAGAGTATATGTCCAGGGCGTCCAAAACGCTAACCGAGATGTACGTGTTTTACGATGTACGGAAAATATTTGTTGTGAATCTTGTTCTCATGTTCCTGTTTTTCTTAATCGGAACCGCCATATCCGGAAATTTTTTGATCGGCCTGTTTATGGGGGGTATCGGGTATTTTATCCCTAAAGTTTTTATTCTGCAGGCCAGGAAACGGCGCCTGAAAAAATTCGACACACAATTGATCGATGGACTTGTGGTGCTGTCCAACGCGCTCCGTTCAGGGATGAACCTGGTTCAGGCCATAGAGGTCGTGGAATACGAAATGCTGCCTCCCATCTCCCAGGAGTTTGGGCTGGTAATCAGGGAAAACCGGTTGGGTGTAAACATAGAGGAAGCATTGGATAACCTGGCCCGGCGGTTACCTTTGGAAGATCTGAAACTCCTTGTCACTTCAATTAATATCGTCCATAGCATGGGCGGAAACCTCACGGAAATCTTTGATTCAATGGCAGAGGTGCTTAGAGAGCGTAACGAGCTTAAAGGTAAAACAGACGCGCTGACATCCCAGGGAAAACTTCAGGGCTTAATTGTGGGGCTCATGCCCACGGTTGTGGGTGTCATCATGTACCTGATGGATCCTCCGGCCATGATACGCATGTTTACCAATATATGGGGGATTATCAGTATCGGTATTATGCTTGGCCTGCAAATCACCGGTTTTTTCATACTTAAGAAAATTACTACCATAAGGATATAAATTATGGCGATTTTAATTTATATTACAAGCGGTGCGGCCGTAACGTTATTAATCATCGGAGTGTACCTGCTGGAGCCGGAGAGAACGAAAAAGTTCTATTACCGGGGAGACAAGTATCAGACAATCTTAATCAGAATCATGCGTCCCCTGATCGAGTTTTTTGCCGGGTTTAATGAAAAACTTAATATTGAAAAGCTGGACCGGAAATATAAACGCCGGCTGGTGATATCCGGTAATCCCTATCATTTTGTGCAGGTGGAGTTTTTAGCAGTCAAACAGATCGCTGCCATCGGAGGAGCGGTTTTCGGAGTTTTTTTAGTTTCGGGAGTGAATATACATCCCGGGGCAATCATTGTCTTTGGATTGCTGGCCTATTTTCTTCCGGACCTGTGGCTGTACGATATGATCAACAAGAGAAAACTGGCCCTTTCGCATTCTCTGCCCTTTCATATGGATTTGCTCACACTTGCCGTGGAAGCGGGGTTGACCTTCATCATTGCCATGGACCGGGTGGTTAAATCAGGGCATACCGGGCCGCTGCGTGATGAATTTGAAAAATTTCTCCAGGATCTGCGCCTGGGTGTTTCACTAAGGGACGCGCTGGGAGGTCTCGCGGATCGTACGGATCTCTATGAAATCAGATCTTTTACAAGCGCCCTGATTCAGGCGGACAAGATGGGAACCCCTTTGGGCGACGTGCTTCGGATACAATCTGATATACGCCGCAGGGAACGGTTTCAAAAAGCTGAAAAACTGGCCCAGGAATCGCCGGTAAAGATGCTTTTCCCTTTGATTTTATTTATTTTTCCGGCCGTGTTTATCATTATCCTGGTGCCGGTGATGCTAAAATTTATGGCTGAAGGGATGTGATGGCTGTCATTTCAGTGATCAACCAGACAAGTCATCAGGAGTTGGGAGATCAGATCAGGGAAGCCAAAACATTTTTTCAAAGAGCACGGGGGCTTTTAGGGAAAAAAACATTGAACAAGGGAGAGGGGCTGTATATCCCAAACTGCCGATCGATTCATACATTTTTTATGCGATTTCCGATCGACGTGGTATTTATTGACAAAAACAACCGGATTATAAAAAAAGCCTCGAAACTGATGCCGTTTCGAATGACTTTTGGACCTTTTAGAACCGCCGGTGTGCTGGAACTTACAGCCGGTACACTTAATGATAACCGCTGTAACACGGGAGATAAAATTTCCTTTAAACACACAGGAAGGGAGTAAACAATATTATGTCTGCTAGATTTTCAATCGTCATCGTAAAAGGCCCGAGTGTTGGAGAGACCTATTCATTTGACCAGACAATCGTCAGTATTGGCCGGACCGCCGCCGAAAATGATCTTGTTCTGAATGACAGGTCGATTTCCGGGAAGCATGCCAGGATCACGGCGGAAAGAGGCAAGGTGTACCTCCAGGACCTTCGGAGTACAAACGGGACGTACTATGATGGGGAAACCCTCCAGGATGATGAAAAGATCCGTCTTGAACACAGGGATGAATTCAGCCTGGGTAAAGTTGTCCTGGAATACCTGGAGTTAAAGGACGCGGAAACCGATTCAGCGGACCGGGACGCAAAAGAGGATTACGGGTCAATACCGGGAACAAAAGTTGAAACCGGCGAAAAGATTTCTCTTTTTAAACGAAAACCGTTTCGAATCATTTTGACTCTATTTATTCTTTTTTTTGGAATTTTGTTTGCCTGGAAGATTTTTGATGAGCCGGAAATGATTACCGGTCCCAAGGATCTATCTGAACAACCGGTTGTTCTGCCTGCCAAAGGTTCGTATGGTTATACAAAAACCATACTGACACGTCCTGATAAGGCTGTTTTTAAATTTACAGCTAAATCAGAAAGAATCGACCTTGTTTACGACATCGGGGGAATTGATTCTGACGGCGAAGTCAGTATAATTTTAAACGGAACCAAAATCGCCAATGCTCCCCTGGCTTCTGGAAAGTGGGTCAAAGGCGCGGTGCTTCACCTTCCGTTTAAACACCTCATCAAAAATGGTGAAAACACCATGGTGTTTGACAATACAAAAAATCCGCCGGGAAAGGAACGCTGGGTGGTTAAAAATCTATATATTGAATTCCTGCAGCCGGAAACATGTGATGCGAAAGAAGGAAAACGGCTTTTCAGTTTGGGTGAGGAGCTGTTTCATGAAAAAACAGTGAGTGATATTAATATTTATCTGGCGTGCCAGTATTATAAGGAAGCGGTTTCTTTTAGTGAGGAATGCAGACCCAGACCTGAATTTTTAACCAAAGCGGAAAAGCAGCTGTTCAAAGCCCTGAAAGAACTGGAGTCAAGATATAAAGATTTAAAATTTGCTTATGCAAAGTCGATGAAACTGGGTAACAAAATAAGGGCGGAGGTAATATTGAAAGAAATGCTGCGCCTGATTCCGGATAAAAAAGATTTAAGACATATTGACGCAAAAGCGAATTTAAAAAAATTAACGGAAAGAAGGAAATAAATATTATAATATGGTGATGGTACCGGCAGGTATTCCGGCCAGGAACTCTTAACAGTATAAGTGGGATATAATATGCTGAAATTAATTATAAAAGAACCAAGACAGGAAGCAAGGGATTTTCAACTTGAATCTAAAGTATATTTTATCGGCAGGGATGAAAACTGTGATATTGCCCTGAGTGATACAAGGGCAGCCGGTAAACACGCGAAGCTTTATTTCAAGGAACGGTTTTTTATTATCAAATCATTGGACAAAGACTCACCCGTGTTTGTCAACGGAAAAGAGATTGAAAAGGAAGTCGAGTTGGTCCAGAGTGACGAAATTCAGATCGGGAACACAAATATTGAAATGGAAATAAAAGAATCCGATATTGAAAAAATGCTTGAGGAGATTGAGGGGGAAAAAATTGATCCCGGAGCAATTTATTCAGGCACCGTACAGAAGCCGTTAAAATCCCTGTTGGATACACGTACACTGGACGCCAGGGAACTCATCATACCGCAAACCCATTCTGAAGAGAAGAACAAGGGCTACCTGATCCTGATCAGAATCCAGAATATTTTAAGAAAGAACAAGAGATTGGTGATCGCCTGTGCCCTTCTTGTTTTCACAGCTTATATTGTCAGTGTTGTTATGGAGGAAAGGAAAAATCAGGCCAAAAGAACGGAACAGAGCAAAGCAAGCAGTCTCGGATCGCCTCCTACTATTGAAGAGAAAATGGCAAATCAGGCGGTTGTTTTTCTATTAAAAAATGCCGATGAGAACATGGGAGATCTTAAGTGGGAAAATGCGATCTCCAAATTCAGGCAGCTTCTTGAAATTGAACCGGAACATGAAGAAGCATTCGGGAAATTGGAAAAAGCTGAAAATGAGCTGAAGAACCGTGAACTCCTCGATATGGGACTCTCTCTGATTAATGAAAAGAAATTTAAAAAGGGGATCAACATACTTTCAAAAATTCCTGAAGAGAGTTTCTACTTTATGAAAGCCATTACAGAAATCACTTTGGCAAACGACGCGTCAAAACTCGCGGGATCATCAAAAAAACGATACAGACCGCGAACAAGAGCAGAACTTGCCAGGGCAAGGGAAAGGTCAATGATAAACCAGGCGGTCAACCTGTATTCGGATGGGAAAATTGATCCCGCAGTCAGTAAATTGAACGCAGCTTCAAAATCAATCAGTCAGTTAAAACCGCGCGCGATACAGCTCAGCAAGGATATGAAGCAGGCAAGATCATTGTTTAACAGCGGCATGACAGAATATAAAAACAACCAGCTGAAAAGCGCGATGAATACATGGGAGAAAATGATCAGTATTGACAGGTCCATTGCCGGCGGCAGGAAGACCC
>JAUVGT010000411.1 GCA_030593645.1 Deltaproteobacteria bacterium | reverse complement strand
AAGCTGTAAATACAATGAAAATAATATAACAATAAAGGTACCGATGAGATATGAATATATTGATTGACATGGGCCGGTGCGTTACGTTAACATAATGTTAACGTTACTTAACGTTAACTTTGTAGTTGGATTTGAAACCATTCATATCGTTTGACGATGAAATAGTATTAAAAATGAAAGAGATAGTATCTAAAACATTAACCCTTGGTTTCGCAGAACTGCTCCTGGATTCGATTGCGGATGGTATTTTTACACTGGATCAGGAAGGCAGAATCACTTCATGGAATTCATCTATGGAAGGTATTACCGGTTATTCTTTTGAAGAAGTGGCTGGAAAAAGCTGCATGATATTGAATTTCAGCCGTTGTTTAAGAAAAAAATGCCCCTCCGGATTTAATGAATGTGGAATATATGAAAAAGGAGCGGTAGATGGAAAAGAATGCATGCTTCGCCACAAGGATGGGCATGATGTACCGGTTTTAAAAAACGCCAGGCTGGTTAAGGATAAAAACGGTTCCATAGAAGGTGTTGTGGAAAGTGTAACCGACCTTAGCGAACTTCATAAAACACGTTTGAAAATGGAAGAAGCAAATCGTAAACTTGGAGAAATACACAAGTTTGACAATATCATTGGAAAAAGCCGTTTGATGCGGGATGTGTTTTCAGCGGTAACGGCAGCAGCGGCGAGTGACGCGACCATTTTAATTCAAGGCGAAACCGGTACGGGGAAAGAACTTGTTGCCGGTGCGATTCATTACAACAGTACCCGCAGATCAATGCCTTTGGTAATTGTTAACTGCAGTGCATTGTCTGAATCGTTATTGGAGAGTGAGCTATTCGGGCATGTAAAGGGCGCCTTTACCGGGGCGATACGAGACCGTATCGGGCGTTTTGAAGAGGCGGATGGCGGAACGATATTTCTGGATGAAATTGGAGAAATCAGCCCCTATATACAGGTTAAACTGCTTAGGGTGCTGCAGGAGAAAAAAATTGAACGAGTTGGTGAATCAAGACAACGCAGAGCTAATATAAGAATAGTGGCAGCAACAAACCGTGATCTGTATAATCTTGTAAAACAGGGCAGCTTTCGTGAAGATTTGTATTACCGCTTAAAAGTATTTCCGATAAATGTCCCGCCGTTAAGGGATCGCAGGGAAGATATTCCTCTGCTTATTTCCCATTTTATTGAAAAGCAGAACAAGGAAACCGGAAAAGAGATCAAAGGGATTTCTCAGACAGGGATGAGAATTCTTATGGACTATGGATGGCCCGGGAATGTTCGTGAACTTGAAAATGCTGTTGAGCATGCGTTTGTGTTATGCGGTGGAGGGCATGTTGATGTTTTTGATCTGCCGGTAGAAATCAGGAAAGCGGAGTATCATCCAAAGACGAGGAATCAGCATGGCCATCCGGAGTTTTTTCAGCCCGTCCATAAAAAACTGACTCGTGATGCCCTTGTTAAACTTCTTGATGAATGTGAATGGAACAAGGCAGAAGTCGCGCGCCGTGTCGGGCTGAGCAGGACATCTATCTGGAAGTATATGAAAAAATGGGATATCTCGTTGACTAAACAGTTAATCGGAGTATATTTGATTCTTTTTTTCTTTCATATGTAACATCGCTCATTGTCTGTTTTAATAGAAATATTCCGAGTCCACCGATTTTTCGTTCGGAAATATCACCGCTGATATCGGGTTCATCGATGGAAAGGGCATCAAAAGGGATGCCCTGATCTTCAATTTCAATGGTAAAATGATTACCCTTATCAAAAAAACAGGTTACATGCACATCTCCGGGTTCAGACTCATACGCGTATTTTATGACATTGGTAAGAACTTCTTCTATTGCCAGTTCTATTCTCAAAATATTTTTTTCATCAATATTGTTTTTCCTGGCACAGTCTATAACCGTTTCAATAAGATTGCCCATGTTTTCAATTTTCGCGGGCATTTCTATGTGAGATAGTGGCTGCATCGATTTATAATTGACCCAAAGCTTCTTCTTCAGTATCAAAAACCTTGAAAATTTGATAAAATCCTGAAAGCTCAAATACTTCTTTAACAACACCCTGTAAACCAACAAGAAAGATATCGCCCTGAACGGCTTTTAGTTTTTTTGCTGTCGCAAGGATTACGCGCAGCCCGGCGCTGCTTATATATTCAACATCGGCCATGTTTAAAACAAGAAATTTTTCTCCCGCGTCCATGGATTCTGAAATCTGATTTTCAAAATCGGGTGCCGTAACCGCGTTTATTCTTTCTTTTACTGAAACAACAACCGCGCCTCTTTCTTTTCGGGTCACTAAATCCATTATTTGCCTCCTTGAATAATTCATCCGGTTTTCATTAATAAATCTTTTGTATATCGGGACCGCTGAAACAAACACTTTTTGTGCGCACTATGAACCTAATCTTAAAAATAGCAGTAATCGACTTCAGGTGTCAAGTTGAAAGGCGATATAAAGCAAAGATGTCCGGAAGTGGTTACAAAACATCCCTTCGGATTCAATTTCTGTGTTGATTCGGCGTTTCAACTGAATGGAAATCCGGCTAACCGCGGAAGTTGGGCCTAATTGCGGGTATTGAAACCACTTCTAACTTATCTGACTTGTATTTATCTGGACTGCAACGCTTTTATTTGACAATAATTCGTATTATCGGTATATATAGTATATATATACTTATACAGCACTAAGAATCGAAGAACAAGAGACTATATCATGGAAAATGCCGTAGCGACCAGCGGAAAAACTGAACAAAATACTTCTGTTCTAAGAAACCAGTTGATTACAATCGGGCAATATTTTCAAAAATCGAGAAACTTTGACAGCGCGATTGCCGCCCTGGATAAAAAAATAAAAATGATTCTTGATGCGGAAAGTATCCGCATCTACAAACATGAAATATACAACGCGGAAATCGTAAGCCAGGTCAAAACATCAGAATCTGTGAAAAATGTTCGTCATTTGCTTTCTCCGGCTTCTTTGGCAGGTTTCACTGCATTAACATGTAGACACTTTCATATAAATAATGTTAGGGATGACAGTCAACTTACAAAAATTCATCCTCAGCTGAAATTTAATAATGCTTACGACAAACTATCCGGAATTTCAACGCAGTCGATTCTCTGCCTTCCAATTCTGTATTCTAAGGCTGCTGTGGGGGTGTTACAGGTCATCAATAAAACAGGTGGAAATAGTTTTACAGAGCAGGATGTTGCAGTCGGCAAGGCGATTGCTAAAATTATGGGGAAGAAAATATACAGTGAAATAAGTAAATTTAAAGGTCCGTTTGAGTACCTGAGGCAGAGCGGAAAGCTTAAAAAGGAAAAATTGGATAAGCTTCAAAAGCAAGCCCGGGAGCAGCAAACCTGGGTAACCAGCCTGATAAGGGAAGAACCAGGGATAACTGTCGATGATATTGGAAGATCCCTTGAGGAATACTACCAGGTACCCTTCATGAAATACGATCCTGAAATTACTATCCCCTTTGATCTGATTAAAACAGTGAGCAGATATTATCTGAAAACGAGGCTATGGGTTCCGGTAGATGGAAACCCCGACAGAGTCGTTGTTTTGATGAATAACCCTAAAGATCAAACAATAGTAAATGAAATCCGTAAACTTCTGAAGGTTCATACATACGAGTTTAAAGTCGGCCTTCCTGAAGACATACTCGCCTACTTGAGTACTGAGGGTATACCAGAGGAGCAGAAGAAAAGCCGGACAATTACCGATTCGTCCTCGGTTAAATTATCACCCGCGCTGGACCTTAGTTCTGTTGACAGTGAAAGTTCGGCTATTTCTGTTTCCCACGTAAATAAGATGATCATAGAGGCACACAGGATCGGAGCATCCGACATTCATATTGAACCCGGTAAATCCGGATCTGACGCCACAGTACGCATGAGGGTTGACGGAGTTTGTCAGGAAGTACTGGAAATTCCAGATAAAGAGATTAAATCCGTTGTCTCCAGGATTAAAATAATATCAAACCTCGATATTGCCGAAAAGCGTAAACCACAGGACGGAAAAGCAAAACTTAATTATGAAGGCAAGGAAATCGAACTTCGCGTGGCAACACTTCCCACTATTAACGGTGAAAGTG
>JAUVGT010000041.1 GCA_030593645.1 Deltaproteobacteria bacterium | reverse complement strand
GGACTGGATGATGGATTATTTACGATATTTACCCCTGAACGAAGGGCATACTATGAAACACATATCAACTCTGCATATTCTTCTGACCGGTTGATTTGGACGTATCGGGATCACCCAAGATTGACTGAAATGGAAAAAATAAGATCCGCAAAAGATATTTCAACCCGGGGATTTACTGTTGCTACCTATCATGGAAACGGCTGGATCAAAGCTGAGCTGGAACCCTTGGGAATAAAAGTATTCTATGAAAAAGAACCCTTCCGCCGCCTATCCCGGAAAAAAGCCGACATCGTTATCGAGGACCCACTCATTGGCATTCGAACGATCAAACAGCAAAATATACCCTTTCATCAAATTACGCAGACAAAAGTGGTGCTTCCAACCATACCGTATCAGTTATTGATTGGTAAGAAATCCCGGTTTGTTGTTATTTTACCTGAATTTGACCGGAGGATGCGAGAAATCCGGGAAGATGGAACCATGGAAAGAATAATGGCGGTTTATAAAAGCGCCGTGTAAATAAAAACGCTTCTTGATATAACACACAGGTCTTATGGTAAATCAAAAATCAAAATCTTTCTTTAGACAGAATCGTCCGAATCGTCCGAATCGTCCGAATCGTCCGGTTATTATTTCTGTCATTACGTCCATGGGTTTCGCGGCCCTTCTTTTTTTAATGATATTTTATATGCTTAAAGGAAATTATTTAACTTATATTCAAATAATAAAACTGACTTTTCTGCTGAGTTTCAGTGCCCTTCTATCATCCTTATTGGGTTACTATATATATTATAAGTTATCAATTAAAGATAGAAGTATTTCTAAGATCAGTAAACTTGGAATCATAAAATTTATGAGAAATATTTCCACGCCGGAAATAAATATAAATAGAGTTGAGATATCAGAAGAATTAAAACAGGATCCACATTTTTTGGATCTACTGAACACAGGGGAAAAAATAAGGAGTTTAATATCAGACAAGGCCAATAAACTTTCTTCCAATGAAACAGTGATTTCTATGCTGGATGAATATGTCAAAGTTATGGAATCGAGCTTTAAACGGCTGACCGATAACAGCCAGGAATTCTATCAAAGCGCCTATTCCCAATCCTCTGAACTCGAAGGTATTACAACTCAGATGACACAATTTACCGAAGAAATTAAGGAAATTGCCGACAATACAAGTCGGGCCAGAGAACGGGCCATGGAAACAAGTTTTGTAACTGATAATTGGGTCGAAGAGATGAAGGGAATGACCGCCACGATTTCCGAAATCAGTGAATCCGGGAACAAGATACTGAATATTGTGGATACGATCAACCACATTGCCAAGCAGACTAAATTATTGGCCTTAAACGCCACCATAGAAGCAAATCGGGTAGGAGAGCACGGAGAAGCATTCGGAGTCGTGGCGCAGGAAGTGCGGGATTTGGCCAACCACAGTGCCCAGGCAGCAAAAGAAACCTCGGATTTGATTCAATATACGTTTGAAAATCTGAGAACCGGTGCTGTAATCGCCGGTAAAACAGTTGACGCGTTAAAAAATATTAAACAAGAGGTGGATCGGGTGGCACTGATCATCAAAGAGATTGATGAAGCCTCAGCAAGACAGGCAAAAGGGATTACCACATTCAATGACGGTCTTTCAGAAATCAGTATGTTAACAAAATCACAAAAAGATAATTCTAAGAAAACAGCCGCTATCTCCGATGAATTATCACAATTGGTGTCCCAGATACGGGAGAATGTATTAAAGGGTTTTGAAGGAAAAACAAGCGCCCCAAAAGATATGAAATCCGGGGAGAAATCGATCTTCATTCATTCAGATCTTCAAAGAGCATTCAAATTGGCCGTTGACTGGTTCCCGCCAATGACTTACACCGAAGACGGTGAACATAAGGGACTTTTTATTGATATCTGTAATGAGGTCCTCAAGAAACGGATGGGACTGAAAGTAGAATATACAGAGTATGATTGGGACACCTGTCAGGATCGGGTCATAAACGGACTGGATGATGGTCTGATAAGTGTTCCCACACCCGAACGATTGGACGATTACAAAACACATATTAACTCGGTGTACTCGTCAGATAGTCTGATCTGGACCTATCAAAACCACACGAGATTAAACGAAATCGAAAAAATAAAATCCAAGGAAGATATACTAACCGGTAAATATACAGTGACAACCTATTTCGGAAATGGTTGGATCAAAACGGAATTAGAATCGCTGGGTATTAAAATATTATATGTCGAAGAACCATTTCGGGTTCTGGCTCAGAAAAAAGCTGATATGATTATCGGAGATCCCCTCGTCGGTATTCATAAAATAAAACAACTCCGAATACCCGCGCAAAAACTGATACAAACAAAGGTATTGCTCTCGTCCATACCTAATAATCTTTTAATCGGAAAGGATTCTCCATTTGTTGATATTTTATCTGAATTTGATCGAAGGATGAGAGAAATACGCGAAGACGGGACCATGGAAAGGTTATTAACGGTTTATCGAAATCCGCTTTAATGGGTGAACGCCTTTGCGAGATGCTGATGTTTTAATATCCTTTAACCTAAAGATAAATGGCTCTGCCATAAGAAATAAATCAAAGTGACTAAAGTGAGCTAAAGTGCACTAAGGGCTCGCGCAAAAATAACTTCACATTTTAAGGGGCGAATCATCTCATTCGGCTACGTTGCAAAAGCTCGAAATATGCTTGATATTTCTGCGCTTTTCCGCCTTGCCGACTGAGCGCCTCGACCCTTAAAATTTGTGAATTTATTTTAGCGCGAACCCTAAAGTTCCGTCGCCGCTAAAGCTATGCGGACAGTTCCCACCGTCGCCAAGGCTAAGGTGGACAAGCCGGAGTCGCTATAAGCTCCATCTTTTAAATAAAAACAGACAGGATTCATTAACTTTAGGCACTTGTTAAATCCCCTTAGAGGGGTGATCCACCGCCGCTAAAGCTATGGCGCACAAGTCAAAGCCGGGCCCTTTGGACCCGGATTTTTATTTTACTTCCAGCGGTGACGAGATGATTGATGCCAAAACTTTACCGTTTCCGGGATCAACAACCCGTGTTCCGGGATGGAGGCATTTTCCCTTTCTGAGTCCGTTCAGTTTGTACTCAACGGCTATCTGACCTTTGACATTTACAAGATATAAATAGAGCCGGTTCCGCTCTATTTTATAATTGGTAATTTTTTTCTCCCGTATCAGTTGGTCAAGACTGGTTTGTACTGCATCCGCGTTGGCAGGGATGGTCTCCTGGATTAAAAGCATCGGGTATGTTTTTTTGCTTGTTAAGGATAGTTTAACCGAAACCGGTTCACCCAGGTTTGCGCGGACAGGCGCCAGACGCTCAAGTTTGACAGGCGTTTGCGCTTTAACTGTTTTTGTGCTCCATTCTTTTTGTTCAAGAATAACGGATCCTGTCAGGTTACCGTTATATGATACTTCGATATGATTGGTCCCGGGTGTGATCCATTTTGTAATTTCAAAGAATCGGAGCTTGGCCGCGGAAAGGTATGGATCATCCGGATCAACCGTGATGTTGGCTGCCTGCTTCCCGTTGATAGTTATGGTAATGCTGCTTTGTTTTTCTTTAGCAAAGGCGCCTGATTTCAGAAGGGCTCTGATCGCGTTTGCCGTGCCGATCTCATTGTGCCAGGCTCCCCATGCTTCACGGGTAGAAAGAAGCCAGGTCATGCCTTCCCGTAAGTAAGAGTCGTATTTCCCCGGATCAACTTCAGCCAGCAGTTCCAGGATACGGGCGTTCAACTCGACCATGCCGCCATAGGCATGATACCAGTGCGGTTCCCAGTATCCTTTCCGCTTAAGGGATATTAGCTGATCAATGCTCTCATACACCATATTTTTAACAGAATTATCATTTTTATACTCTGCCCAGTATAAAAGTCCTTTTGATGCCGCTGAAATGGTCATCGGCTCCTGTATTTTTTCTCTCAGGAGTTTGAGCATTTTTTCTTTAAGTTCTTTAAACTCCCTGTCAAACTTTTTTGCCTTCGGGAAGCGAGAGGCTGTCAGCATCAGGACCTCAAAAATTTCAGTGCTTAGGGCAAGGTCAGTTTCATCATTAAACACTTCCCAGAAATAAGCGTTTTTAGCTGACCATAATCCGTTTTTATTTCGATTTTTTAAAATATAATTGATGGCTTTCATTAATACATCATCATCTACAGCAAGGTCTGCACCACGAATTTCCGCGAGTGCCCGAATCACGGATATCGTATAGTAGAGGTTTTCACCGCCAATAACCTGCCTGTTATCCGGGGCTGTGGCATCGGGTAAAAAATACCATCCCCACGCACCAGAAGACATTTGACGAGATATAAGCTGTGCCAGGGCTTTTTCAAGCTGCAGCCGGAGTGTACTTATCCATTTTTCATCCCCGTTGTTCTTAAGTGCATACTCGAGCATGGCTGTATTCATGATGGCCGCAGCTGAAGTGGCCCAGGGTGAATGATAATACCCTGTATCAAAGGCCCACCATGCCTGTATTGCCGGGAAAACATTCGGCATGGATACATTCAGATGTGTGGTTCGATATGCTGCGTTTTTATCGGCATAAATTGTGGCTTTAAATTTATCCTGTTTATTGATTTCGCCGGTGATACGTTTTATGTGCGGCTCACCCGCGGGTCGTACAAAAACAGATTGTTCTTCAATATCTTTGAATCCGGGTGTTTCACCGGATGTTTCACCAAATGTTTCACCAAATGTTTCAATAGACACTGCGAATTGATTTTTACCGCATATTTTTCCGGTTATATTCCATTCCGCTGTTTTTGTTTCACCGGGCAAAATATTCAATTCCAGGGAATCATTACCGGTGATTTTCAGATCATCTGATTTCAATACCGCGTTACAAGAGATTTTTTTATCCGTCAGGTTTCGAATCACAGCCTGCGCACTGATTTTATCACCGGCAACCATTGCGGCAGGGAAGGTTGATTTGATGAAAAGCGGTTGTGTGACCTTTATATCCTTTCTCATAAGACCGATATAGCCTTCTTTATCGCTCGCAAGGATGGAAAGTTTTTGCGTTGTGATAGAGTCGGGCATAGTTACTGAAAATTTCGCGGCTTTATTTTTTGTTATTATCTGCGGTTCCCACAGGGCGGTTTCAGGAAAGTGTTTTCTTATGGTAATCACAGGGGCCGGTTTTTTTCCGCCGCCGTTTTTCTTCTTTCTTTTCATACTTTTCTTGGGGGCCCCGGCCATCGCGGGGGGGGCGGCCGCCATTTCCTTTGTTTCAGAAGCCATGCTGCCGCCATTATCGGCCATATAGGATTCTGGCTTTAATGTGGCTCCGTCATTGGATTTGTTAGTCTTGGCTTTCCTGACTCCCATAACGAATGCGCCCGGAGATTTCCAGCCCCAATTGCTGTAAGCGATATCCCGCCAGGGACTGCCCCAGTTTCGATCCACAACCGGCCAGGTGAGAACCCCTGAACCACCGGTTGAAATAACTTTGGCCTGTGGATTATAAAAGTGGCTCACAGGCGGTTTGATAAAAGGATCAAGAAGGGAGACAACCGCATCATCAACCAAGGAAACTCCCAGGCATTTTTCCCCTGTGCCGCCTTTGACTTGAATCCTGAAATTGACCTGTTCACCGGGTGCGGCTGAGGGACGGAAGTTCTCAATATGTATCTCAAGATCCTTGTCCGGATAAAATGTAATGTGCTGACCTTCTGTAATAAAGCCCACGGTGGTGATCGAGAGCGGTTTTTGAATGTCTGTTTTCTTAATGGCGCAGCAATAGAGATTTACAAGCATTGTACCCCATGTGGGTGCCGTCACTTCACCTCTGGCGGAATACCTTTTATTCCCTTTGCTCACAGGAATGGTCGTTGACATGACCAGGGCACCTGAAATATCGGTAAAATCCACATGAATGATTTTTTCAACCGGGATATAATCCGGGTCAAATGTAACTGAAATAACGGTTCTGGCACCCGAATCTTTTGGGGGCTCAGAAACCTTGGAGATCATCGGTTTTGGTTTCTGATAGGGGATGGTGCGTTTTGCAAGTGCCTTTTTAACATCAGGACTCTTAACAAACACGGTGACCGATTGACCGGACATGGTAAATTCGAGCACCGCTACACCGTTTTTATCTGTTTTTGATTCTTTTTTGATATTTAGTTTCGGGATTTCGATAATAATGGGAATCTGTGCAGCCGGCTGCATGTCAAGATCGACAATTTTGGCCAGGATTTGTACTTTTTCACCCTTTTGATAGGCGTCTTTATCAATCTCCAATACGGTTGTGTACGGCCTTTCAGTGTAGGTGATATCCCAGGTTATTTCATCCTTTTGTCCATAACTGTCTTCGGCATTAATTTTAATTTTAAAAATGCGTTCAAGCGCGAGTTTGCCGCGGAAAGAATTAAGTTCCTCACGGGTGAAATGTAATTGATAAACAGGTTGATCGGATTTGAAATTCTTTCTAAAAATTTCCCTTTTATTATGAGTATGAATTGAAAATGAAAGTCTGGAAGATTTTAGTTTACTGCCGGTAAAATAACCCAGTTCAATTTTCGCATTCAGGCTTTTCTGTGTATCGGTTAAATACCTTTTGAGATTGTGTTTAATATTAATCAGCGGCGGTTTAAACCGTTTTACCCGGATGGACGCGCTTTCCCTGGCTTTTTTAAAGAGTACCTCAAGCTGATAATCACCTTCAGGCATATTTTCCGGAACAGCAAGCCTGGTGGCAGCTATACCGAAATCATTGGTTTGTACATATTCTCCGGAAAAGACTTTTTTGTGTTTATCCTGAAGCAGCAGTTGAATTTTTTCTCCGGGCAACGGGGTATATTCACCCTTAAGCTGCCATGCCATGATTCGAATCAGTATGTTTTGTCCGGGATTATAGATGCCGCGGTCGGTATACACGTAAAGCTTATCCGCCCTGAAACTGACTGTCCTGGCATTGCTTGAAAAGGTTTTTATGGTTTTATACGTGGAACCCTGCTCCTGATAAGCGGCTGTCAGTTTGTGTGATTTCTTGCTTTTTGATCTGAAATCAAAAATGCAGACTCCGTTTTCATCTGTTCTTCCGACAGATTGGCCGTCCACTGTTACAGCTGCGCCATGGGCGGGTGTAAAATCCTGTTTAAGCAGCGTGAGATGAATTTTGGTCGGGTCATTGGACCAGATCTGATACGGATAATTCATAAACATGATCAGCTGCTTATCTGACAGTTTTTTGCTTTTTGCTTCTGTATTTATTACTACAGATTGAAAAACGATGAAATACACAAGCCCGATTAAAAGATAAAAAAGTTTGGATTGTTTTTTCATTTTTTGTCCTTGTGGGAAAGCGGCTTTATTTATATCGAGCAGCAGAATCATTCAATAATTTAATGATGTACTCACGGCTTTTAATAATCGCTGTCGAATCAGTACTGATGTTGATCACTTCAAGAGTAACAATGTAAGGAAAATTTTTGATAAAATCGATTACATCTGAATAATCAAAATTGCCGTCTCCGATGGGAAGATGATCATCGTTTATTCCATGATTATCAGTCAAATGAATATGCCTGATATTGTCTCCAAGAGACCTAATACCCCTTTCGACTCCACGTCTTTCTTGCAAACGCGCATGGCCCATATCCAGCGTAAATTTTAATGAATCACCCACAGCGTCGCGGATTTCAAGCAAATCTTCGAAGGTCTGATCTATTGAACTATTCATTGAATTTTCAAGACAGACCGTGACTCCTTTGGTGTTTGCGTATTCATTGATTTTTTTTAAGGATTTTATGTTATTGTCCCATTGGGTTTTCATTTTGAGATTATTCTCTAGTGTTGCCTCTTCAGGGTAGTAGTATGTGTAATTACCCGAGTGAACAATCAGAACATTTCCTCCAAGGCCTGAACAAAAATCCACAGATTTATTCATATAGCGGATAGATTCTTCTCTGATCCCCTTGCAGAATCCTCCGATGTTGAGCTCAAAAAAAGGCGCATGGACACAGATTTCCATTTCAGCTTTTTCAGCTTTTATTTTAGCTTTTTCCAGATCTTTCATCGAAATTATGTCCAGGTCAACAGACGGATAGTAAACATCAATTTCAAACGCATCAAAATTATTTTGAATCGCAAAATCCAGGGATTCAGTCCAGAGCAGTTCTCCGATTGAGCAGCTGGGCATGGCAATTTTTGGCATGGTTCGTAATCTCCTGTATCATATTTATCAGAGTTTGAACTATTAACATGGAAACAGGGTTCCCCGTCATTCCGGACGCAGTGAAACGGAGATCCGGAATCCAGAGAATGTCATTAATATGTGATGATTATATCTGTATCGGAATGTTATTTTGACAGCCACTATAAGACCTTATTACTGAGTGTATTTTGAATCTAAAACAGCTGGTACTATCTCATGCTATATGGATAATTGAATACTGTCAATTTCAATAAGTCAATGCAATTTACAATACTGTGCTAATTGAGAAATGATTTGACAATTAGCACAATAAACACTATAAAAAATACATGATTCCAAGACACGCGGAAAAAACATTACTGGAATTGGCAAAAGGATATCCGGCAATTGCCATCACCGGACCCAGACAGTCAGGCAAAACAACCCTGGCAAAGCATGTGTTTAAAAATATTCCCTATGTATCCCTTGAAAATCCTGATCTCCAGGAAATGTCTCAAAACGATCCTCGCGGTTTTCTTGAAAGATATAAAGATGGAGCTGTATTTGATGAAGCTCAGCGTTCACCAAAAATATTTTCATATCTCCAGGAAATTATTGATAATAGTAATCAACCCGGTCGATTTGTTTTAACCGGGTCCCAGCAATTCGGATTGTTCTCCGGGATTACCCAGTCTCTTGCCGGAAGAGTCGGTCTTGTTCATTTACTGCCGTTTACCTACCATGAGTTGTATTCGCAAAAAAAATATAAATCCGGCTATAATGCTCTGGATCACGTGCTCTTTTCGGGACTATATCCGCCCATTCATGATAGAAAGCTGGACCCCCATGTATGGTATGGTAACTATATTCAGACATATATTGAACGAGATGTCCGGCAAATGGTTAATGTGCGGGATCTTAGCACGTTTCAGCGGTTTGTAAGGTTATGTGCCGGAAGAACCGGACAGCTGTTGAAACTATCCGGTCTTGCCGAAGATAGTGGCATTACGCACAACACCGCAAAAGCCTGGATATCCATCTTGGAGGCAAGTTATATTGTTTTTCTTCTCCAGCCGCATCATGCAAATTTTAACAAACGGATTATCAAAACACCTAAGCTTTATTTTTATGATACCGGCCTGGCTGCATGGCTCTTATCAATACAAAATTCTGATCAGCTGAACATTCATTCTTCCAGAGGTGCTCTGTTTGAGTCCTATGTAATCAGCGAGTTTTTTAAAGCGCAATTTAATCGAGGAATAAAACCCAATTATTATTTTTGGCGAGATCGCAGCGGTCATGAGATCGATCTTTTAGCGGAACAGGGGAACTGTCTCAGACCTTTTGAAATTAAGTCAGGAAAAACAATCAATCAACATTATTTCAATGGACTGAAAAAATGGATGTCCATTTCAGACAGCATGGGCATTGATCCAACGCTTATATATGGAGGCGAAACATCTTTAAAACAAAATGAATTTAATATTGTTTCATGGATGGATGTTGGGAAGTAACAATTTTCGGGAACTGCCAAACGAAAATTTTGGGGACACAAATGCACTTCTGGGAGTTATTGGGGACATTTGACAACTATGACTTATTCTGTTTGTCACAATAGTCAATGTCCCCTCAGTCCCTCCAGATCATAAGATGTTTTTAAAATCAAAAAATGAAAGGATGCAACAAGAGCACTATATAATGTCCAAAATACAACAATTCAATGCCGGGCGAGGAGAATGAAATGGCCCACAAGCTGACCGTAACAGATATTAAACACCTGGGATTTGATTGGCCCGGGTATCCGCTCATTGAGAAATATTGTGTAACGGAGAATGGCAAGATCGACCTGGATGAAACGCTTGAAAAAATGCAATCAAGTCGCGCTTACCACAAAAAACAACTCAATGATGCCTATGCCTTTAAAAGGCAGACAGGGGCTGATTATTCGGACTTTAGCGACCGTTTTGATGACTATGCCCGAATGGAGCGACAATTAGGTGAAGCTATCACCTATATTGAGAAAATAATTGGAGTAATAGGAAAGTGAGTGGAGTTTTGCCTTGGGTGAAAGGAGAAATGCAAATGGATAAGCGAAGAACCATTCTGATTGTAGGAGCGTGGATCATCATGTGCTCGACGTGTTTTGCTCAGACGCTCAAAGTTGGAGATGTTGTGTGGGCGCAGTGGAAACCAAACGCATGGTATCACGGCAAGATCGAGAGGGAAAATCCTGTTGGTTTCCATGTGGCCTTTGACGATGGAGACAGGGCGGATCTGCCGCCCTCTTTAATCGTGGCCGATCGCGCCGTAACGGCAGAGCAGGTGGAAGTCGGCTCACGTGTTCTGGCTCGTTGGACTGACGGGAGGCACTACCCCGGAACTGTTACGAGAGTCGCAGAAGGTAGGAGGTACGATATCAGGTTCGACGATGGGGACCGAAGAACAGTCAATCTGGCACACGTCAGGCTCCGCGACACATTAAGGAATATGAATGGCGCTCCCAACGTTGGGGACGTTGTGTGGGCACAGTGGAAGCCAAACGCCTGGTATCACGGCAAAGTCGAGAAAAAAATCCCTGTTGGTTTCCATGTAGTCTTTGACGATGGAGACCGGGCGGATCTACCGCCATCTTTAATCGTGGCCGATCGCGCCGTAACGGCAGAGCAGGTGGTAGTTGGTAGACGTGTTCTGGCTCGTTGGACTGATGGAAAACACTACCCCGGAACTGTTGCAGAAGTCGCGGAAGGAAGGAAGTACGACATCCGGTTTGATGATGGAGACCGCAAAACCGTCGATCTGATGAGTCTTCGTCTCTTGAGTGAGTGAGTGACAGAGGTAAATTATACTTTTTTGAGTTCGAGGAAAAAACAAAATAATCTGAACCTTTTGGTGCGAGATTGCCACTTAGTGAATATACGCTGCAAAGGGGAATATAAAAATATGAAGACTTTACAGGACTTGAGGATTATCATTCCGGCTCTGGTCATCTTTTCTATTTTCGGCTTTGGCTTGACCGCCGCAGGAGCAAATAAGACGGTACCGCTCAACACGAAAACCGTAAAAAAGTCACAATCGACTCAAGTTACACCAAAAGCCAATACCAAAATCATGGTTCCGAATGTTATTGGGAAAACAGAGAGCCAGGCAAAGATGGTGATTAAAAGGCTGGGTCTTAAAATCGGGAAGATCGAGTATCAAACGCGGGGAAAAGGAAAACCCAACAGCGTGATTAAGCAAAAACCCAAAGCCGGAACGTATGCGGTCAGAGGGAGTCAAATCAATCTTTTGGTCTTGATAAAGAAACCGGTGATCCCGGGCAAACCCATTTCAAAAGAAAAATATCGGGGCGGAAAAACGCCTCCCCAAAAAAGGCGCGGCATCAAATCCGCTGCCCCTAAAATCCAAAAAATCGGGAAGGATTTTTATCTCATTTTTCCTGAAGCGGTCAAAAATGTATCTGTATTCGGATCATCAAAAAAAGCAAACCAGACATTTAATTTTGGGAAAAAGTTTAAGATTTCACCCAGTATGAAAAAAACCAAAGACGGCAAGCTGATTGTAAAATATACGGACCCGTCCGGCCGTCCAGCCACCCATGAAATGATTATTAGTAAATACAAAATCAGGGCGAGAAAAAGTGATGCACTGGAACCGGTTCCTTATGACGATGAGCTGGGACAAATTACCTTTATTAAACCCGGCCCGAATGTTGGATATATGTTTCAGGGTGATCAATATGAAATTAAATTGGATGGCCAGGGATATATCCCGGAACCCTGTTACAGCATGTTGCTTTATCAGGGAAACACATTGGTGACGGACGTTGCGCTGCAAAAATGCGGTCCCACACACATGTGGACTGTGCCGCATATCGCCCAGGGGACCAATATTCCGATCCAGGGAAGTAATTATAGAATCAAGCTCGTGACCCTGGATAATGCCATTACCGCCTGGAGTGGTGATTTCGCGATTCTCAGCTCTGCTCCGGATGTGTCAGTAACCAATCTCAAGGTTACTTCCAGCAATCCAACATCTTTAGAAGATATCACTGTAAGGGCAACAGTTACAAATGATGGGAAGACCAAGGTCGATAGTGTTTCTTTGGAATTAAATGTTGAAGCGCCCGATGGTTCCACCTTTACCTTTCATTTTGGTTCGTGCAGCAACCTGCCGTTTGGCCAGCATTGTTACATCCAGAAAAAGATAAAGGTAAACAGGGGAGGACACTATTCACTTTCTGCGAATGCTAAATTTATACTTGCCACGGCCGCTGAAACCAATCTGACCAATAATACCGCCACAGGAGTGATGGACGTGGGAGGTAAGCCTGATTTGGTTATATGCATGTACAGGGAACAAAGAATTAAGATCGGGCAATGGACAGGTATCCGTTTCGTGGTAAAAAACCAGGGTGATGCAAACTCCTCTAAAACCACGGTCCGTTTAGAGATTCCGTTAAAGGGGACTGAAACCTTGGACGTACCTGGTCTTATACCAGGTTCTCATAATGGAGGGGGATCCGATCATTACATGTGGCTCCTCTCCCAGGATCTTTGGGCCAATGCGGTCGTTGATCCAGATAACATCGTCGATGAAAGAGTGGAAATCAACAACAGTAATTACAGTAAGATTAAGCTAAGATATACAAATCCTGGTGAATCGGATTATACATGTGATATCGACAGGTTGGCGGCCGCAGGTTATGTTGTATATGAGGTAGATTAAAAAATCAAGCGGTTATCATGCTAAAATTATGAAAACAGGGCCATTTGAATTAGTAAAATTCGGGGACAGGCACTCTAAGTCTGAAAAATGGTGCCTGTCCCCATTTTCTCAAAAACCGGGGACAGGCACTCTAAGTCTGAAAAATGGTGCCTGTCCCCATTTTCTGTTTTCATATTATCTGTCAAGCACATTTCTCACCGTCTTCGCAAGGTCACCCATAACCACCGGTTTCATGAGTAAGCTGTCAATTTTAAGCGAGGAAGATTTATCCCCGGTAATTTTTTCACTAAATCCGGTAGATAAGATGACGGGAATATCGGAGCGGATTTTTTTTATTTCATTGGCCAGTTTATCACCGGTCAGGTTGGGCATTGTCATGTCCGTGATAACCAGATCAAAATTGTCCGGTGTCGCTCTGAATGCCTCCAGGGCGTCGGTGCTGCTGTTACGGGAAGTAACCTGATAACCAAGGCGTTCCAGCATTGCTTTGATCATTGTCGAAATGAATTCTTCATCATCCACTACTAAAATTCGTTCATTCCCGTTTGGATAGCTCATGGACTGAATTTCAGATTTGGCTTCAACATCAGATACGATTTGAGGTAAATATACCTTAAGCTCGGTGCCTTTCCCGGGTTCGCTTTCAACCAGTATGGTTCCGTTATAGGTGTTGACAATCCCGTGGACCACAGCAAGTCCAAGCCCGGTTCCCTTATTTCTTTCTTTGGTTGTGAAATATGGTTCAAAAATTTTCTTTTGTGTTTCAACGTCAATACCCGTGCCGGTATCAGCTATCGTTAAACATATATATGGGCCATCAGTTAGATGAGATTCGGGAAGATTTTCATATGTGAGATCGACTTCTTTCAGGCCAACCGTCAGCGTCCCGTTCGATTCTTCCATTGAATGAAATGCATTGGTGATCAAATTCATAACAATCTGATGAACTTGTGTCGGATCTGCCATTATCATACCGCATTCTTTATCTATTTTCTGCTTTATCTCGATTGTTGTTGGTAGTGTCGATCTGGAAAGCTTTAAGACCTCTTTTAGAATGTGCTGGATCTTCAACGGCTTCATCTCCTGAGTGGTCTGACGGCTAAACGTAAGAATTTGTTTTACAAGATCCCTGGCTCGTAATGCCCCTTTTAGCACTTCGTTCAGGGAAAGTCTTGAGGGACTCTCAGCAGGAATTTCCATTAAAAGCAATTCTGTGTAACCAATGATGGGGGATAGAATATTATTGAAGTCGTGGGCAATCCCCCCGGCCAATGTACCTATTGATTCCATTTTTTGAGATTGCTGGAGTTGGGATTCCAACTTCTTTTTCTGTTCCTGGACCAATTTGCGGTCGGTAATATCCATTGAGACATTGGCCAGAAACAATGGTTTATTTGTATTTGAATCCAGGATCGGGAATGTTCTTGCGTACACATCAATTAGAGCACCGGTTTTTAGATTACGGTATTGCAGCTCTCCTACCCACGTATTGCCCTGCATCAGCACCGGCAATAATTCGTTCTGAACGATTTTTTTCATGTGGTCGGGAATAACTTCCATAATGTTAGTACGCTCAACTTCTTCAGAATCGAGGCCAAGCATCTTACTGCCTGATTCATTTAGAAAGATCATCATTCCATCCAGTGTAGCTAAATTGATCAATTCATTGCTGTACCTGACAACTGAAGCCAGCTTTTGAAGTTCTTCTTCGGCACGCTTGCGATCCGTGATTTCTTCTAAAAAAGACTGCATTCCAACCAGCTTTTTAACTCCGTTTTCATCTGTTTTATAGATTGATGCTGAGTTGATTTTTACCCACATGATCGATCCGGATGAATGCGATATCCTGATCTCATATGGCTCGGTTGTTCCAATACCATCAATTCTGTTTTGAATTCTTTTTAATACAAATTCAAGATCTTCGGGATGAAAAATTGGATGAAAAAGCTTATTTAGCCAGTCTTCTTCTTTATATCCGGACAATTCAAAGAGTTTTTTGTTTCCATATGTAAACTCTCCTTTTGTATTTATAGTAAACATGGCGACCGGGGCATTTTCTATAAAGTTTCGATATTTCCCCTCACTTTTTTGCTGCGCCTTTAGAGCCTGATTTCGCTCTGTGATTTGTTTGTTTAATCGACGTGTCGCAAAACCAATCCCCATCAGTCCGATTATCCAAAGCAGGCCGTGAGCCAGTGATAGCGTGATAATATTAGAGTTTTCAACAGCCCGAAGCGGGGACATGGGTACGGATATGGATATCCCTCCTCGAATGTCTCCGACCTTGTACCCCTGTACAGCATGGCATTTAAGGCAGCCTGCTTCTGTTACTAGCGGCCGCATCAAGCGCATATAATCATTGCCGTTAACGTTGACTATAGAGCTGACTTCTTTGGTTTCGTATTCAAAGGTTTTTAGAGCCTGGGTTTCCCACTGATCGGGCGCATTGGCAGGACGGATGGGATTAAGGCTGGTGATATGGCCCTGGATCCCATATGCTTTGGCTGCTATTACATGCGCTTGCCGGGTCATATAAGCCGGATTTACAAGGGTTAGCAGAATGCCGGAAGGTGTTGTAATATCACGTTCAGAAACATTTAGATACGGGTTGGGGGGGGTATTGTCTGATATCGGCACATAGACACCGCCATGCCCGGCATTCCAGCTGCGATAAACAACATCTTTCATGAAAGAATTACGCGCCTGTAATCGTGCAATTTCAAGGATTCCCTGCCTGGCTTGATAAACATTCCATATCAGTGACGCACTGACGATAGCTGACCACAATAATGCTATAGCCAGTGCGTAAGGCTTGATCCTGATGGAGTAAGTCTCGGTTTTAATAGGTTTTTTCATAATTAATCCGGTTTTTTTTCTATTTATCGAGCCAGCTTTCCGCATCAAATTTATCATCAAAGTACTGTAAGATTTTATCCATGCCTGAACCTTCAAGTGCTTTATTCAACGTCATTTTTGTTACAGCACTGTCAACCATACATGAAACTTTTGAACAACCACCCTCAAGGAGTTTCTTTTGCCTTTCATCTTGAGCATGACTGACTTCTTCCGGCATTGTTTTAAGCTTTGACAAATTACCGAAAATGGTAAATCCTTGTTTCGTCATTTCCTGGATCGTGTCCCAGTCTTTGTTAAAATCGGGTACAACTGACATGTTACGCCAAAAGCCCTTCATCGTCCAATATACACGGTTTTTGGCTTCATCGTATGCCAGTTCATAATATTCATTCTGTGCGATCTCTTTCATGACATTCTCCTTTTTGTATACGGTTTACTTTATTTTTATCCCGCCATAGTTATTCGGTACTATGAGACAAAATTGAAGTGTTCAGACCAACTCATACCTACCGCTTATGGAGTGCTCTTCATTCCAAAGCATTACTGGCGCTGGTATCTTACAGTGGTTCAAAACCTTTTCCACTAATCACTGAAACTCAATCGCAATACGGATTTCAAGTTATGAAACACACAGTTAAATGAGATTTGTTGATATAAAAAATAGAATCAGGTTAGTTCAGATATCGGTGAGTGCAGGTATCATTGATAATTTAATCATAATCATAATGCAGAAATTATTCAATCAAATTTTGGGAAAAATGTGGGACATCCATAACGGGGTTGGTTGAGTGAAAAAAGAGGGGACAGGCGAAAATCGTTTTAACAGGAATGAATCGACTTATCAACATATCAAGGAATGTCCCGGAACCTGTTCCTGAATTAATTTAGCTGTAAGCCTCACTACAAATTCACGATAAGAGATGATCTTCCAGGCTGCTGGAGGAATACATGGCGGGAGAGAAGCATCGAGGAACAGGTTTATCTGGAGATTCTTTTACTATATTAATGTGGAGTAATGCTCCGGGATTTGAACTTGGTACCTTTAACATATAATGATTATGTTTTGCTGTTTGCCTGTTCCGTGAATTGAATGGTAAGTGCATACAACATTAAGTAACTCTAAGCACTGACCGCCGTTCCTCAATATATTCGACGGCTTTATCAGTTTCGAATTTCAGATTGTCAACCGTTTGGTCGAGCAATTCCGAACTAACAAAATTTCCCGACTTCAAAGTAAAAATCTGGCCAGAGTTCCCGGGATTGTAAAAAATAAGGTCTTTTTCCAATTTTTTGTTTTCCATAACCTATCACCTCCCCAATACTGACGTTTATAGTTGGGAACAGGCAAACAACCATTGGCTAAAACAGGTCATGACTTTGGAAATACAAGTGGATAATTTACAGGGTAACTGCCAGTGTAGACAAAGTCCTCTGTGTTGTCAATTTTGACATCTAATCTGTCGCAATCAGACTAAAAGTAACCAGGCTGCAGATGGTACGGCAAGTTAACAATCGAATGCATAATCTGGTATTATTTTATAAACCCACACGATTATTGTCAATGGATATTTATTAAGCCCCCACGTATTAGTAGGGTAGAATGCATAATTTGCCCGATTTTTCTCAGTATCAAAAGACACAGGATAATGTGAAGTTATAATCACTAAGCAAGCCCTGACCCCCTGCCAACTTATAAAGTGATGGCCCCAAGTTTTTCCCCAAGTCTCCTAAAAGTTATTTAGTTATTTAAGGACGTTATATAGTAAAGAAGAAGTAATAAATACTTCCCTACAGTAATGAAATATTTTTTTACTATCGCCTTGCAAAAAAATAACCTCCTGATAGCATAGAGATAATAATACACAAATTATTAAT
>JAUVGT010000279.1 GCA_030593645.1 Deltaproteobacteria bacterium | reverse complement strand
GTGCATGGTCCTCCCGCGATAATCAGGGGGTGGGCGGTGTCTCTTTGAGATGAAAAAAATGGAATGCCCGCCAGGTCAAGAAGTGTTAGAATATTTGTATAATTAAGCTCATATAGAAGGCTGAAACCGATCACATCAAATTCCTGAAGCGGTGTCATTGTTTCCAGTGAAAACGCGGGTATTTGATTTTCCCTCAAATGGTTCTCCATATCAATTCCGGGGCTGAATACCCTTTCCGCAAATATGTTTTTCTGACTATTTAAAACATCATAAAGTATTTGTATTCCAAAATGAGAGGTGCCGATTTCATACAAATCCGGAAAGGCCAGTGCCATGTGTAATTTGATCTGTTCAGACTTTTTTCTGATCGTGTTAATTTCATTACCCAGGTATCGACTGGGTTTTTCAATAATATGTAGGATGTCTTGAATGGTTTTTTTTCTCATGCTGTATAATTTACGCCTTTTTTGTGAAAAATCAAATTTTTAATTCCATTTCCGTTTATAAAAATTTAGTTGTGTTTTTAAACCTTTTTTGTTTAATTCACACTTATATTCACCATCAACTATTAAGGATGAAATATGAAAAGAACCAAAATATTCAAACTTTTAAATTCAGAGACTCCGATCAAAGACGTTCTGATTAAAGGCTGGGTCCGAACACGAAGGGATTCAAAAACCTTTTCCTTTCTTGAAATTAATGACGGGTCCTGTCTTAAAAACGTCCAGGTAATCGCGGATTCTGGCCTGGATAATTATGACGCCATTAACAGGATCTCCACGGGTTCGGCTGTGGCTGTTTCCGGGGAACTCACCCCATCCAAGGGCAGCGGTCAAAAATGGGAAGTCCAGGCAACGGATATCGATATTCTTCACATGTCTCCTGATTCTTTTCCCCTTCAGAAAAAACGTCATTCGGATGAGTATTTACGTTCCATTGCCCATTTAAGGCCCCGAACCAACAAATATGGTGCCGCGTTTCGAATCCGATCCGAATTATCATATGCCATCCATACATTTTTCAGGGACAGGGATTTCAGATATATTCATACACCGATTATTACCGGTTCCGATTGTGAAGGCGCAGGTGAAATGTTTAGATTAACCACCTTTGATTTTAAAAATATACCTGAAATTGATGGTAAGACCGATTTTAATCAGGATTTTTTTGGAAAGGAGGCCAATCTTACCGTATCCGGTCAGTTGTCGGCGGAAATGTTCGCTCTCTCTTTGGGCGATGTTTATACTTTTGGTCCCACTTTCAGAGCTGAAAACTCAAATACCAGCCGGCATGCCGCAGAATTTTGGATGATCGAACCTGAAATGGCTTTCTGCGATCTTGAAGGAAACATGGATTTAGGTGAAGAGATGGTAAAGTATCTCGCGACCTTTATTCTTGATGAGTGTAAAGATGATCTGGATCTTTTTGCGCGGTTTGTTGATAAACAGCTCATGAACACCCTTGAGAATATTGCTGAATCCACATATGTCCGCCTTCCCTATACCGAAGCGGTCGATATTTTAACGCACTCAAAATTTAAATTTGAATATGATGTTTCATATGGTAAAGATCTCCAGTCGGAACATGAACGCTACCTTACGGAGAAACATTTTAAAAAACCGGTCATTCTATATAACTATCCAAAAACCATTAAACCGTTTTATATGCGGCTGAATGACGACAATAAAACGGTTGCGGCCATGGATGTGCTTGTACCGAGGATTGGTGAAATTATCGGTGGAAGTCAACGTGAAGAGCGCCTGGATATCCTTGAACATCGTATGGATGAAACCGGTTTAAACAAAGAAAATTACTGGTGGTACCTGGATTCGCGTCGTTACGGTTCGGTTGAACACAGCGGTTTTGGTCTCGGCTTTGAACGGTTGATCATGCTGGTAACCGGGATATCCAATATCCGGGATGTGATTCCTTTTCCGCGGACTCCAAAAAATATCGACTTCTAACTTTGATGGTCTCGTAAAAAGTCCTAATGAGACGGTTTCGTAAAGCGTTCAAATTCAAGGCGTGCAAATTTCGTAATCATGAAGCATACTTATAGGACCCGCCCTGTTAAATCTGTCTTTTTATTTAACAGGGGAGTTGAATGATTGCGAAATGCAGCACAACGCAGAAGTTGGTCCGCCAACGGCGGATTACGAAACCGTCAACTTTATTCTCTCAGACATCTCAATTTGGCGAGTTCTTCGGCGTATCCGTACAGGTGAAGCCCTTTGCTTTCCACAATCATTTCCCCGTCTTCCACACCGATTTCACCAGCCATATATTCCTTCAGGTTTTGAATTCCAGCAAGATTTGCGGGCAGTCCGCCCCACAGGTCCCACGATCTGAAATAAACAACAAAATTCAGAGTATTGTCCTGAATCCTGGTATCAATTGATCTGAGGCATGGCGGATCGACAAGTGTAACATCGGAAGGATGTGCAACCTGTAAGACCATCTGATTGTTTCTTTCACCAAACGTTTTATATGTATCGATGATCCATTCAATCTGGTTGATGTATAATATACCCTCTTCTTCAAATACTTTTTTCCCGTCTACTTCCCTTTTATCGATAATTTCAGATTCGCCGTCTTTCCACCAGTTCAGTTTTTCACCGGTCAGTGGTGCTTTTGTCAAACGCTCGCCATACGTATATGATTCTCCCGGTTCCTTCTCTCCTGTCATCAAGTATTCTATATATGATCGTTCATAACCATCTCCGCCATATATGTACGCTTCTTCCACAGGGTTCGGTATTCCAAAAGATGGTGGTATGTCTGGAATCATCGGCTTTGTAAATGGATAAAGAACATGGCCGCAGAAATAATCGTATTCGAGTCTTGTCTGTCCGGCGTAACTTCCCCGGTCAATCTTGAATCTTCTTCCCTTATCGAGAATGTCATGAACGGCCTGAAACCATAGATCTGGTAAATCCCTTGCAGTAATTTTGTGTATTTTCATTGCTATATATCAAGCATATTGACTTCAAGGGCATGATTATTTATAAATTCCCGCCTTGGCTCGATTTCCTCTCCCATGAGTATTGTGAAAATTTCATCTGTATCCACAAAATCATCCACCTTGACCCGTAATAAATTCCTTTTTTCCGGATTCATGGTGGTCTCCCATAGCTGATCCGGATTCATCTCACCAAGACCTTTGTATCTTTGAATGGTAAGCCCTTTTTTTCCTTCTTCGATCAGTATTTTTAATAATTCCTCCTTTGATTCAACCGTGATCTCATCTTCATTTTTTTCCGAGGACATTATTGTAAATGGCGGCTCCTCATAATCGAATATTCGTTTCCCGGCAACCAGGCTTTTCTGATAATCATTTGAATATATGAGTCCCCTGCCGATCTTGATCGGTTGATTGTCTTTTTCTCTTTTACCTGAAAAATAATTTTTTTCGCTGTCTTTTTCTGAGCGTGTGACCGTCATCTCAAAGACACCTCTTTCTTCATTCCATACGGGTAGTAACGCAGAATATCCTTTCTGAATTAACACGTCCTTAAGGTGATTCATTTTGTCTTCATCTTTTAAAAAGTCTTTATCTTCCACACCCTCATGAATCAGAATCTCAGTAAACTCATTTTCAATCCCGCGTCTATTCAGTTTATTTAAATGTTCGTAGTATTCTGAAAGGTTTCCGATAAAAAGATAAAGGTCATGACCTGTAATCGTTTTTCCATTTTTTCCGATTTTTACTGTTTTTTTATCACAAACCCGCTTGATTACATAATCACTGAATTCGATTTCATTTTTTAGATACTTTCCATTTTTTCCTTTCCCGATTTTCAGTAGCGGTGGTTGCGCGATATACATGTATCCTTTGTTGATGATTTCAGGCATCTGTCTGTAGAAAAACGTTAAAAGGAGTGTTCGTATATGTGATCCGTCTACATCGGCATCTGTCATAATAATAACTTTATGATACTTAATCTTATTGATGTTGTATTCTTCCTTACCCACTCCTGTTCCAAGTGCGGTGATCATATTCTTTATTTCTTCACTTCTTAATATTTTATCAAACCGTGCTTTTTCGACATTCAGTATTTTTCCTTTTAACGGTAAAATCGCCTGAAATCTTCTGTCTCTACCCTGCTTCGCGCTTCCGCCTGCTGAATCACCCTCAACAATAAAAAGTTCTCTTTCTTCAGGGTCGTTACTCTGGCATTCAGCCAGTTTTCCAGGAAGTGTCGCGTCGATTAATGATCCTTTTTTTCTGGCTATCTCCCTGGCTCTTTTGGCCGCATCCCTGGCCCTGGCTGCATCCACACCCTTTGATATTATTTTTTTTGCTACGGATGGATTTTCTTCAAAAAAATTTCCCAGTTTTTCATTAATCATTGATTCAACCAAGCCCTTGACTTCACTGTTCCCAAGTTTGGTTTTCGTCTGTCCTTCAAATTGCGGTGATTTGATTCTTACACTTACAATCGCGGTCAACCCTTCCCTGACATCATCACCGGATATTTTGAGTTGAAGGTTTTTCGGTAAATTTCCATTTGTCGCATACTGGTTTATCGTTCGTGTGAGGGCTGACTTAAACCCGCTCAGATGGAATCCTCCTTCGTGCGTATTTATATTATTCGCGAATGAAAATATCTTTTCCGTGTATGTGTTGTTATATTGAATGGCGACTTCAATATGAACGTCATCTCTCACTCCTTCGATAATTACAGGTTTATGCAGTGGCACATTTCTTTTATTTAAATATTCAACATATGCTCTTAATCCGCCTTTGTAATAGAATTCCTTTTTTTTATCAGAGCGCTCATCCTCAATATTTATTTTTATACCCTTGTTTAAGAAAGCCAGCTCTCTTATCCGTCGTACAAGTACATCATAGGAAAAATTATCGGTGGTAAATATGGTTGTATCCGGGTAAAAGCGTATTTTTGTACCGCTTTTTTTCCGTGTTTTTCCGATGATTTTTAATTCACTGCTTTTGATTCCTTTTTCATATGTCTGATAATAAATATCTCCATTATGATAGACTTCGACTTCAAGTAAATGTGAAAGGGCGTTTACCACAGATACTCCCACACCATGGAGCCCCCCGGAGACTTTATAGGAATCGTCATCAAATTTACCGCCCGCGTGCAGTATTGTCATTACAACTTCGATGGCGGGGACTTGTTCAGTTTTATGTATACCAATGGGTATACCCCTCCCATTATCAATGACAGTCACGCTGTTATCTGTATGGATTGTGATATTTATTTCGTCACAATATCCGGCCATGGCCTCATCAATACTGTTATCTACGACTTCATAGACAAGATGATGAAGACCGGCTAAATCCACATTTCCAATATACATGGACGGTCTTTTTCTTACCGCTTCAAGACCCTCTAATATTTTTATATTATCTTCGTTATATGTTTCGCTATTATTTTCTCTGTTCATATTCTCATCGGCATAATTGCTGTTAAATAAGTGTGATCCCCCTCACCTTCAATAAAACATGGTCTTTCATCATTGAGGACACTGATAATGACTTTATCATTCTCAATGGAGTTAAGGGTATCAATAAAAAAACGGGGATTATAGGCGGTTTCCACACGCTCCCCATTATATTCCATAGCCATATCTTCCTTTGATTCTCCGATATCAGGATTTGTCGAGGTAATAATCAACTTATCATTTAAAAAGTTAAATATAACACTCTTATAATCTTCCGACGATAAGATCGACATCCTCTTGAGCATCATCATAAAAAGCTGTCGATCAAAATAAATTTGATGAGTATTCGCTTTGTTTATAATATCTTTATATTCAGGAAAGTCACCCTCAAGCAGCCCGATGATGATTGTTTCATGTTCTTTTTTTATGATGAACTTATTTCGTTCCTGCCCAATCTTTACCGTTCCCCCTTCATCGAGAAATTTACTGACTTCATGCATCCCTTTCTTTGGTATCAATATACTTTCTGCGGGTTTTAAATTCACTTCTTTATCCAGATGATAATCAGCGACAGATAATCGACTTCCATCTGTTGACACGATTCGGATCATTTTATTACCTTCCTCTTCACGTCTTTCCAGGTACAAACCGATGATATGCGCGCGTTTCTCATCTGTTGATCCTGAAATAATGACCGTTCGTTCAATCATTTTTCTAAAAGAAAGAGTATCAATCTCAATAAATTCTTCTTCGTCAACCGTGGGAATTTCTGGAAATTCTTCAGGGTTCATACCCATCAAGTGATATTCAACTTTCCCATTCCCGATTTCGATCCAGTTATTTTCCACTTCATTAATATTGATTTCCTCACTCGGAAACTCTCTGACGATTTCGAAAAATTTCCTTGCGTTTATGGCAATACTTCCTTCTCTCTCTATTTCTGCGGGATAGAATCCTTCGAATCCTGTTTCAAGATCTGTGGCTGTAATTCGGATGCCTGATTCCGCGGTTGAAATTAGGACATTTGTTGTAATTGCCAGATTTGTCTTTCTTCCGGTAATTCCCTGAACTTTTGATAGTACATTAATAATAGCGTTCTTTCTAATTTTGAATTTCATAATTTCTCTACCTATTTATATTATATATAATAAATATAATATAGTAATGGAATGTTCATAAGTCTAACAACTTCTTAATTATATAATATTATTAATAAAAACTCATAAAAAAGGGTTTA
>JAUVGT010000051.1 GCA_030593645.1 Deltaproteobacteria bacterium | reverse complement strand
CTTCTGCGTTGTGCTGCATTTCGCAATCATTCAACTCCCCTGTTAAATAAAAAGACAGATTTAACAGGGCGGGTCCGATAAGTACGCTTCATGATTACGAAATTTGCACGCCTTGAATTTGAACTTTTTACAAAACCGTCTCATTCGGACTTTTTACGAAACCATCAGACTTGATTAAATAAAATGTTTTTGTAGATATATAAAAGGGAGTTTTTTATGGATACGCATGGGGAAAAAACCGGAATATTCGCTAAAAAAGAACTATGGCTCGGTATTGGCGTTGGTGTTTTTATTTTAATTGCCTTTGTTCTTCCAACTCCACAGTCACTGATCGAGATTATGGAAAAATACGGATATGTCCAAAAAATGATCGACTGGGAGATTGCCCATAATGCCAAGGAGGCATCAGATAAAACAATGATCGTACTGGGGATTGTTCCCATGGCGGTCATCTTTTTTGCCGTCGAGGCTCTTCCTATTGGAGTGACGGGTCTCCTGATGCCTCTCATGGCTTACTTTTTCGGACTTTTACCTTTCAATATGATTGGCAAGACCTTTTCGGGTGATGCACCGATGTTTATGCTGGGGGTTTTTGCCCTGGGAGCGACGGTGGTGGAGGTTGGTTTTCATAAACGATTGGCTGTCTGGCTGCTGGGATGGACCAAAGGGTTCTGGGTTCCCATGATCGTGCTGTGCTTCAGCATGTCGATCGTAGGCTCATTTATGTCGGCTCCGGCCATGTGTTCTTTTATGGTGCCGGTGATGATGGCTGTCTATTACGGGTCGGTGAAGGCCACAAGCCCGAAAGGAAAGGTGGTTCATGATCCGGCGCTTGCTAAATACCTGCTTTTTTCCCTTTGCTTTGCTCTGAATATGGGAGGGCCCGGAACACCCTCGGCAGGGGGACGTAATGTGATCATGATGGGTTTTTTTACCGAATACGGCATACCGATCTCCTATTCAGGCTGGATGAAATACGGGTGGCCCCTGGTGCCGATCGGCAGCGTATTGCTGCTGCTCTATATGGCGACTTTTTTCAGTAAGAAGATCAAGACCCGGGATCTGACCCCCGGGCTGGAATATATCAAGGAAGAGACCCGCAAGATGGGCAAAATGAGTTATGCCGAGTATGTCACTGCCGGGTCGCTTTTCCTCATTGTTTTTCTGTGGATATTTGGAGGAGAAGCCACGGGATTGGGCGGTCCGGCGCTTCTGGCCCTGGTGATACCGATTTTATTCAAGACCGTGAAGTTTGAAAAGATATTGTCACGTATATCCTTTAACGCCTGGTTTATGTACTGCGGAGCGCTGACCCTGGGTGCCCTTCTTAAGGAAAGCGGCGGAGCTCTCTGGCTGGCCACAACCTTTCTTGACGGGCTTTCACAAATTGGAATGGATAAAGGTTACGGGTTGTGGGTCGGGATGTCCGCTTTTTCCGGTCTGGTAACCAATTTTATGTCTGATGCCGCCACCGTTGCCCTTATCGGGCCCATTGTCGTTCCCATGGGGATTATGACCCAGGTTGCCGGGGAGCCCTGGGCTATTGGTATGGCTGTGGCACTGGCATCTTCATATGCCCATTTCCTTATCGTGGGTTCACCCGCCAATGCGCTGACATTTGCACTGGGTGTTTATCCGGATACGAATAAGAGAGTACTTGAAGCGATTGATTTTGTAAAATATGGTTTTGGATTCTTTGTACTGTCCATGCTGTTGCTCTGGATCGTTGGATTTCTTGTGATTTACCCGATCGTTGGTTTTCCGGAGGGTATTCTCGAACAGGCAACGCAGGTGCTTCAAAGTACTGCCAAATAATCTTCTGATTAAAAAATTTGATATGTGTTCAAGGTGGGGTATCACAAATGTGATGCCCCACATCAGTACTTACTTTCCAATCAATACTAAAGCATAAAACCATAGAATGTTCTCCAAAATATCCGTAATGGTCTTTCTGGTCAGCCGGACATTTTGTGCACCTTGTTGTGCTGCGTCTTGTGTGCGTAAGAATATCGCAGGATTAACAGGGGATTGAATTCCTTGAGTGAATCGAGTGTTTTTGTACCTTCCAAGTTATAAAACTCGAAGTTTCGCTGGATCTGTCGCTTGCCCTCCTGGTGAACTGTTAAGAATTTCTTAATGGTGACCTCCGGGGTCAGCTCTCCCTCATCATAGATGTTACGAATGTGCATACTAATGTTGACGGTCTCGTAAAAAGTCCAACTTCTGCGTTGTGCTGCATTTCGCAATCATTCAATGTACGATAAGTACACTTCATGATTACGAAATTTGAACGCCTTGAATTTGAACTTTTTACAAAACTGTCTAATTCGGACTTTTTACAAGTTCATCAATGTTAGGAACCGTTGTTTATTGATAATTTTAATAAATATGATATAAGAACCCTATCGCAGTCCCATCATTTTAAATTCAAAATACATGAATTTTTGTCATTTCGGGAAAAAACTTCCCTCCATCGGTGGGAGGGAGCCTCTATGAAAAGGTAAACAATTAAGAAATTATGGCAAGAAGTTGCCGAAATGAATTTGTAATGCTAAAAGATTACCATTGAACACCTTGTGATTTGATTCAGAATCAGAAAGATTATATTAACAGGCAATTATTATAACTGAGAGAATATATGAAAGATCAGCCGGTTATCAAAAAAAACAGCGACCTTATCTGGACCATTGCAAATCTATTACGTGGCCCCTATCGTCCACCCCAATACAGGCGGGTGATGATCCCTCTGACTGTATTCCGCCGCCTTGATTGTGTGCTTGAAAACACAAAAGCTGCCGTGTTGAAATATTTTAAAAAATTAAACGCCATGGATAAATACAACAATGAAACCATGGAAAAAATGATCAACCGGAAATTCAAACTGCATTTCCATAACACCAGTGGTTTCACATTTGCCAACCGTTTAAAAGAATCTTATGTCAGTTTACTGGATGATCCGGATAACCTGGCTGCCAACCTGAGTAAGTTTATCGCCGGTTTTTCTTCTAATGCCAGAAAAATTCTGGAAAAATTTAAATTTGATGAAGAAATTGAAAAACTTGATGAAGCAAACCGGTTATTTGAGATTATCAAAGAGTTTTCCAATGTGAATCTTCATCCCGATCATGTTCCGAATATGGCCATGGGATATTTGTTTGAAGACTTGGTCAGGCGTTTTAATGAGCAGGCCAATGAAGAAGCCGGAGATCATTTTACTCCCCGGGAAGTCATCCGGCTCATGGTTCACTTACTGTATACATATGATGATATTTATGAACCGGGTCTGGTGCGCACCATATACGATCCGACATGCGGAACCGGCGGGATGTTATCGGTATCTGAAGAATATATACTGGATGAAAAACATAATCCGGATGCGCATCTGGAATTATTTGGTCAGGAATACAATCCCGAAGCCTATGCCATCTGCGGATCTGATTTACTGATTAAAGGAGAGGAGGTTTCAAATATCGTATTTGGCGATACACTGGGAACCGGCAGGTCCAAGGATGACCAGGTGGACGGTGATGGACACCCGGATGAAAACTTTCACTACATGCTGGCCAATCCACCCTTTGGTGTGGAGTGGAAACCTGAATATGATTATGTGAAACGCGAACATGAAGAACTCGGGTTTTCAGGACGGTTCGGTCCAGGTCTGCCGCGTATCAATGATGGTGCTCTTTTGTTTCTCCTGCATATGATTTCTAAAATGCACCTCCCACCTGAGAAGGGTGGAGAAGGCTCCCGTATCGCCATTGTATTTAATGGTTCACCCCTGTTTACCGGCGATGCCGGAGGCGGGGAGAGCAATATCCGGCGCTGGATTATTGAAAATGACATGCTCGAAGCCGTTGTCGGTCTTCCGGATCAACTCTTTTACAACACCGGCATTTATACCTATATCTGGATTGTCAGTAACAGAAAAAAGAAAATCCGCAAAGGTAAGATACAACTGATTGATGCCACTCGATTCTATGTGGATATGAAAAAAAGTCTGGGGAATAAGCGCCATGAAATCGGAGACGGCAAGGACGGAAAGCCGAATCATATTGATTATATCACAAAACTGTACGGTAAATTTAAGGATAAAGAAAAATGTCGGATTGCCACGAACGGTGATAAAAAGAATATGACGGTCAGCCGAATCTTTGATAATCGTGAGTTCGGATATCTGAAAATCACAGTAGAACGGCCGCTTCGGCTTAATTTTCAAGTCACGGAAGAACGAGTATCAAAATTAATCGAATCAAACTGGTTCACGAAACTGGCGCACTCCAAGAAGCGAAAAGCCGGAAAAGCTAAAAACAAGGAGATTGAAGCTGGAAAGCAAAGACAAAAACAGATTATCCGCGTCCTTGAAAAAATGAAATCCGATTTCACTAATGGCAAGATCATCATAGATCCGGATGAATTTGAAAAATACCTCAAAAATAAATTTGAAAAACAATCCGAACCCTTTGATTCGGACCTTAAAAAAGTATTGCTTTCCACTGTCGCTCTTGCAGAGCGGGATCCCGATGCAAAGATATGCAAAGATAAAAAAGGCAATCCCAAGCCTGATCCAGAACTTCGTGACACTGAAAATGTGATGTTCCCTAAAAATATTCGACTTCCCCTGCCGCTGGAGTATGAAACAAAAAAGACTAAAGGCAAAATAGATAAAACAAAACTCATTGAACTTGTTCAAGACCATTGCGAGGACTATCTTAAAAAGGAAGTCCTCCCATATCGGCCGGATGCATGGATCGATCACAGCAAAATAAAAGTGGGATATGAAATACCCTTTACACGTCATTTTTATCAGTATGAGCCTCCCCGTCCTCTGGAAGATATCGAGGCGGATATCAAAGCCCTGGAAGCCGATATTCTAAAAATGCTCAGGGGGGTGACCGATGGCTGATACTCTTACTGAATATCCGGCCGGACAATTTCCTGATAAAAGTGATCTGATCCTGTATCAGACGGAAGATGGCGAAACCCGGATTGAAGTTCGTCTGGAAAATGAGACGGTATGGATGACTCAGGCGGGAATGGCGGAACTGTATCAAACTACACCTCAGAACATCACACTTCATTTGAAAGCCATATATAAAGATAATGAATTGGAATTAGCCTCAACTTGTAAGGATTACTTACAAGTTCAACAGGAAGGCTCTCGAAAAATATCCAGAACCCGGAAATTTTATAACTTACATGCCATTATTGCCGTGGGTTACAGGGTACGCTCCCCCCGGGGGATTCAGTTTCGGAAATGGGCCACCGAACGATTGAATGAATACCTGGTCAAAGGATTCACCATGGACGATGAACGTCTGAAACAAGGCGCAAACATCGGTTCCGACTACTTTGATGAAATGCTGGAGCGCATCCGGGATATCCGGGCCAGCGAAAAACGTTTTTATCAGAAAATCCGGGATATTTATGCCCTTGCCGTGGACTATGATCCCAAAGCCGAAGAAACATTGACTTTTTTTAAAATTGTGCAAAACAAACTCCACTTTGCCATATCCGGAAAAACTGCGGCTGAGTTGATCCATGAACGCGCGGATGCCAGTCAACCGAATATGGGCCTCACATCATGGAAAAGCACAAAAGTCCGTAAAACAGACGTGACCATTGCCAAAAATTACCTCAGCGAAGAGGAAGTCGCCGGACTCAACCGCATCGTAACCATGTATCTCGATTTTGCCGAAGACCAGGCAAAAAGACACAAACAGATTTTTATGCGAACCTGGCGGGAAAAACTGGATGCATTTCTTCAACTCAATGAACGGGATATTCTTAAAAATCCCGGAAAAGTGAGCAAAGAAATTGCGGATAAACTGGCTATCGAACAATATGAAACTTATCATGCACATCGCCTTAAACAGGAAGCAGAAAAAGAATCCCTCACAGATGATGAAGAATTAAAAAAATATCTGGAGGGTAAAAAATGAAATATTCAAGATATGAGAAGTATAAAGATTCAGGTATTGAGTGGTTGGGGGCAGTTCCGCACAAATGGAAATTTGAGCGGTTACATAATGTAGCTCAAATTAAAACAAGTAATATAGACAAAAAAAAAGTCGTTGGTCAGGATATAATACGCTTATGCAATTACATTGATGTATATTATCATGATAAAATTACTTCAGAAATAAAATTTATGCTCGCAAGTGCATCGAAAAATGAAATTGAACGATTTCATCTTAAAAAAGGTGATGTGATTATTACAAAGGATTCTGAAAGTCCCTTTGATATTGGTATCCCGACATTTATAAATGAAAACATAAAAGATTTGGTATGTGGTTATCATCTATCCATCATTAAATCATATAATAATTGTTTAATTGGATCCTTTTTATTCTATGCTCTAAAATCATTAACAAGTGTGTACCAATTTTCAATTTCCGCAAATGGTGTTACCCGATTTGGTCTTTCTTATAAAAATATAAAAAACATTAAAATTGTAATTCCTAGTATTCATGAACAAAGTAAGATTGCAGAATTTCTTGACCAGAAAACCACCCAAATTGACACACTCATTGAAAAGAAAAAAGCATTCATCGAAAAACTGAATGAAAAACGTGTTGCCCTGATCACCAAGGCCGTCACCAAAGGACTTGATGACTCAGTACCCATGAAAGATTCCGGTGTTGATTGGTTGGGGGAGATCCCGGCGCGTTGGGATATCAGGCGGATAAAAGAATGTTCAACAACTATATCAAAAGGAACTACTCCTACTACTGAAGGAAGAGAAATTATTTCTGTAGGCCCTGTTCGATTTTTCAAGGCTGAAAATATAAGTGACGGTGATATAATAAATGAACCACAATGCTTCATTGATGATGAAACCAATAATATTTTAAAACGATCACAACTCAAAGATGGTGATGTTCTTTTTGTTATCGCAGGAGCAACCTTAGGAAAAACAGCAATTATCCAAGATAGCCATTTGCCTGCGAATACTAATCAAGCGGTTTCTTTTATCAGGCCTAATACTTATTTGAACTCCTATTATTTGAAATGTTGGTTTCAGTCATCACTTTTTAAAGAGCTTACATGGCTATATGCAGTTCAATCTGCACAGCCAAATCTATCAATGGGAGTATTAGGAAATTTTATAATTCCATTACCAGTTGTGATTGAACAACATACAATTGTTGACTATATTAATTTAAAGACATCAAAAATATATGAACTGATTCAAAAATTGACTACTGCAATTAATAGACTCAACGAATATCGTACAGCACTAATTACCGCAGCAGTAACTGGCAAAATAAAGGTGGCTTGAGATGACTTTAAACACTCAAGGTTATTTCAATGCTTTGAGATCTTACTTAAATATGAATTATTATGCAGTGACGCAAAGTACTGATAAAATAATTCTAAAAGAAAAAATTTTTGTCCAAGGATCACTCAAGCTAAAAGAAATTAAAGTACTATTAAAATTAAAAGGAGATGTTTTTGCCATTAAATTGGATAAACTAAATAAAAAGGGGAACTTGGAGCCGCTATTTCATTTTCTTGATGATAATGGGAAGCCCTGGTCAAAAAGATGTGATTTTGTATTATTTCAATTCCAAAGGAAAATTAATGTTTATTGTATCGAATTTAAATATAAAACACTGCCGATTGAAGGAATTATCAATCAACTGGATGCAAGTTCAGCTTGGTGCCAATCACTTCATAGCACAATAAAAAACTATACCAATAAGTATAAAAAACTTCATTTAACAAAATATGTTTTTTCCTGTCATCCTGATCCGGGTAAATATCTGGATGATTCAGGTAAATACCTTTTAAGAGATCATTCCATTCGACATTATCTTTATAATGAAGTAAACGGGTTAAATATTGAGGATTTAGAAAACTCAAATGTGGATGAAATAAAATGAAAAAACACACCGAAGAAAAACTCGAAGATGCCGTCATCCATCATCTGACCACTCAGGGTGGCTATACTCTCGGTCATTCAAACGATTTCGATAAAATCCGATCCCTTGAACCAGCACGCCTGGTCCGATTTATTCAAAACACTCAACCCAAGCAATGGAAAACACTATCCAACATACATGGATCAAACACTGAAACCGTTATCCTGGATGATTTATGCAAAGAAATGAACTCCAGGGGGATACTCAAGGTGCTGCGTCATGGGTTTAAATGTCATGGCCGGAAACTAAAGGTGGCCGTATTCAAACCCAATAACAAAATGAACCCGGAGACCCTGAAGTTATATCAAAAAAATGAATTAACCGTGACACGCCAGCTTTATTACAGTGATCAGCACAAAAAGTCCCTGGATCTGGTTTTATTTGTGAATGGTCTACCGGTGATCACCGCGGAGTTGAAAAACCCCATGTCCGGGCAAACCGTGGAAGATGCAAAAAAACAGTACAAGATGGATCGGGACCAGAGGGAATTGATTTTTGAATTTAAGAAGCGAACCATGGTTCATTTTGCCGTGGATCAGGATCTTGTCTTTATGACGACCCGGCTATCCGGAAATAAGACATTTTTTCTGCCTTTTAATCTTGGTGTCAATGGCGGTGCCGGAAATCCACCGGCAGCAGACGGGGGGTATCGAACCGCCTATCTATGGCGGGATGTGTGGCAGCGTGACAGTCTGATGGATATTTTGGGCCGGTTCATGCATCTGCAGGTAGAAAATAAGCGTGTGGCCACACCGAGAGGCATTAAGAAAATCAAAAAAGAGGTAATGATTTTTCCTCGATATCATCAGCTTGATTCGGTGCGAAAATTGATCGTCCATGCCAAAGAAAACGGAGTAGGAAGTAATTACTTGGTGCAGCATTCAGCCGGATCAGGCAAGTCCAATTCCATTGCCTGGATGGCCCATCGACTGTACAGTCTGCATGATGAAGATGATCAGAAAATATTTGACTCCGTGGTGGTGGTGACGGATCGAACGATTCTGGACAGGCAATTACAGGATACCATATTTCAATTTGACCATAAGCGGGGCGTGATTCAAAGAATCGATAAAGACACACGCCAATTGGCTAAAGCATTGGCATCCGGCACACCCATTATTATCACTACTTTGCAAAAATTTCCGTTTGTAGCAGAAACATTGGAGAAGCTGAATAAAGATCTGGATAAAGATGACCATGTGGAAATTACCACCAGAGGAAAACGGTTCGCGGTCATTATCGATGAAGCCCACAGCTCCCAATCCGGGGAAAGTTCCATGGAGCTTAAATCAATTCTAAACAAAGACGGTGTGGCTGAAGCAGTCGATGAATATATGGCCGAACACTCGGACGAAGACGAAGATGAGGGCGAAGTGATCCGGCAAATGCTGCAACGGGGAAAACAGCCGAATATCAGCTTCTTTGCCTTTACGGCCACGCCCAAATACAAAACCAAACATGTTTTTGATGAGCCCGGACACTCCGGTGAAGCCCCGTTTCATGTATATACCATGCGTCAGGCCATTGAAGAAAAATTCATTCGGGACGTACTGGCGAACTATATCACATATGAGGCATATTTTCGATTGGTTCAGTCCACGGAAGACGACCCGAATGTGGAACGAAAAAAAGCAGCCAAAGCCCTTGCTCGATTCTTAAACCTGCACCCGTATAATATTAAACAGAAAACCGAAATTATTGTGGAACATTTTCGAACCCATGTACGTCATAAAATAGGTGGCCGGGCAAAGGCCATGGTACTGACGGATTCACGCCTTAGCGCGGTTCGATATAAATTGGCTTTTGATAAATATATAAAAGACAAGGGATACAAAGGTATCAAGTCTTTAATCGCTTTTTCAGGCATTGTTGTGGACCCGGATATACCGGGGAAGACCTTTACCGAAGTCTCCATGAATGACGGGATCAAGGAAACGGAATTACCGGGGAAATTTGATACAGAGGAATATCAGGTCCTGCTGGTGGCAGAAAAATATCAGACCGGATTTGATCAGCCTTTATTGCATACCATGTATGTGGACAAATTACTGTCAGGAATTAAGGCGGTACAAGCCTTATCCCGGCTCAATCGTATTTTTCCGGGAAAAGAAGATACCTTTGTTCTGGATTTTAGAAATAACCCTGAAGACATATATCTTGCGTTTAAGCCTTATTATGAGAAAACTCCGGTGGATGAATTAATTGACGCTCACCATATGTACAGGCTGCAAAATCAAATTGAAGAGGCAGGTATTATCTTTGAAGAAGAAATAAATGGTTTTTGTGAGGTATATTTTAAACCCAGACGAAAAGAGACCGTCCATGACCATTCTAAAATGAACGGTATTCTGGATTTGGCCGTGGACCGCTTTAAAGATTTGGAAGAGGAAGAAAAGGAATCATTTAAAAGCCTGCTGGTCAATTTCCGCAACATGTATGGCTTTTTATCCCAGGTTATACCGTACCAGGATACAGATCTTGAAAAATTATACACCTACTTAAGATTTCTTCTGACCAAACTCCCGCGTCGGGCTTCCGGACCGGGTTATCACATTGAAGATGATGTGGATCTCGAATATTACCGACTGCAAAAAATAAGCGAAGGCCGGATTGATCTGGGTGGGGGTGAGACTCCCAATTTAAAAGGGGCTGGTGATGTGGGTACCGGTCAAAGTGAAGATGAGGAAATTCTCTTATCTGAGTTGATAGACATCCTGAACGAACGTTTTGGAACCAATTTTACCCAGGCCGACCAGTTATTCTTTGATCAAATCCATGAAGAAGCAGTAGCGGACGAATTGTTACGTCAGGCCGCTTCAGCCAATACTGTGGATGACTTCCGTTATGTATTTGAAAAAGCCTTTGAGGGATTAATCATCGACAGAATGGAAGGAAATGAAGAAATCTTTGCCACATTGATGGCTGATTCTGAATTCAGAAAGCTTGCTTCAGAGCATCTGCTGCACAAAGTATATGGAACAATAAACCAATCAAATGCGTAATAGCATGATGAAAATTGGCAATGGATCAGCAATTGCAGGTGCGATGGAGTTTTGAGTTATTAATTAACGGATTTCAATCGGTTTTATTTTGGGGCAGTGGAAAGCTTTTGAGCCTGCAATATTTAATCCTGTTGAATTCCACGGGGTTAAAATTCGGATTGTTCAGGCTCTACCTATTATCTAAGAATTCGTTCGTTTCAAGATGGGTAGCGTGAAAGTGCATAAGAGTTTATTTCCCGTTCTGCAACAGAGCTGATCGGGGCCATCTCGTGCATCTCCACGAAATGGTTAAATACCAGTTGTTTCCAAAATGGAAACAGTTGTATCTTTTTCAAATTCACCGTTTCTTTTAACCCAAATCCGACTTTATAAGAACAATTCGTTAAGCAGTTCTGGACCAAGTGGTTCTTTTACTTAAGTATCAGAATTTATGGCTTATAGTGAGATTATTTCCGGTTAAGGTAATCACATTGAACCGGAAGAGATTTAATTAATCATTGCAGGTAAATTTTATATTGATATATCATTAAAATAAAGATAACTATAAGCGATTAATCCCGGTTATACATAATTACACGCAATTATTCGGCCTTATTATTACTTTTCCACCTCTTTCCATTCCTTTCATTTGAACAAATGCCTTGATCTTTTAATTTGAGCATGATAAATGCCACTCTTAATTTTTCCTGATACCGCTTTTAAAAATTTTTAGAATACTATCTGTAAATATCATGACCGTCCGATATCAATAATCTGGTTTTTTGAAAAAAAGTTAGACTTATTTACTGAAACAAAGAACTGAAAACAAGCAGACCGATTGGGAAATTTATGGATCTTTTTTTTATATCACTACTAATAATCGTTTCCGGGGGTGTTTTTACACTTATTTTCCAGAGGCAATTCACCCTGATGAAGGTAATCAGTGTGTTTACGATCAGCGCCGGATGTTTACTCGGATTGATCGATTCCTTTTCCAAATTGTTCAATCCCGGGCAGTATTCGTTTTCCTTTGATTATCTGAATACATTGTCCCTTTCGTTTAAAATCGATAACCTGTCCGCTTTTTTCCTGGTCGCCATTTTCGCTGTTTCCCTTCTTGCCGCTGTTTTCAGCTTTCATTACATGAATAAAAAGGAAGATGCTCTTCGAACAGCAGTCAATTACCTGTTTTTCAGTATACTGATCGCTTCCATGGCTCTGGTTGTAACCGCCGAAAATGTAATTGCATTCATACTTTCCTGGGAAATCATGTCTTTGTCGTCCTTTTTCCTTGTAATATACGACTACCAGTCACCGGAAAACAGAAAGGCGGGCTATCTCTATTTTGTTTTTTCCCATGTGGGTGTCATGTTTATTATTGCGGCCTTTGGGATATTATATGGCTATACCGGCAGTTTTGAATTTACTTCTGCCGTGACACTCCCTGATGGTTTAAAAATTCTGGTTTTTATTTTCTGTTTTATCGGGTTCGGCTCAAAAGCAGGTGTATTTCCGTTTCATGTGTGGCTGCCTCACGCGCATCCGGCAGCCCCTAGTCATATCTCTGCAGTTATGTCCGGTGTAATGATTAAAACCGGTATTTACGGTATTTTGAGACTGTATGCTTTGCTTGACCTGCACACACCGTTATTCGGAGAAATTGTGGTGATTGCCGGGATGGTTTCCGGTGTACTGGGTGTTGTTTATGCCCTGGGTCAGCATGATCTAAAAAGGCTCCTGGCTTACCACAGCGTTGAAAATATCGGGATCATTCTGATCGGTATCGGTCTTGGGATGATCGGTGTATCAACCGGGAACCCGATAATGGCTGTGCTCGGGTTCGCAGGCGGCCTGCTCCACGTGCTGAATCATTCGATTTTCAAGTCGCTCCTGTTTATGGGCGCGGGGATCGTGATTCGGAAGACCGGAACCCGCTCCATCGACGCTTTGGGCGGGCTTCTAAAAAATATGAAAATTACCGGTATTACTTTTCTTATCGGTTCCCTTGCTATTTCCGGACTTCCTCCCTTTAATGGGTTTGTAAGTGAATTTCTAATATATTTGGGCGGATTTAAAGGCGTGGTATTGGACAAAACAGCCTTTGTGCTGAGTCTTCTTTCCATTGTCAGTCTCGCTGTTATCGGCGGACTGGCCCTGGCATGTTTCACAAAAGTGGTGGGCGTTGTTTTTCAAGGGGAACCGCGAAGCCGTGCAGCAGAAGATGTGGATGAGAAAGGGTTGACAATGCTGGTTCCCATGCTGGTTCTGGCGGGAGCATGCGTGGTGATCGGTGTATTTCCCGGACTATTTTTCAAAATGGCGTTAAAGGGTATTTCTTCTCTTGGAATCGGTTACAATATACCGTTTGAGCCATTTTTACGGATCACCGAAAACATTACACTGGCCGCTGCGATTTTCTTTGTTGTTTTTCTTCTGATCCTGGCCTTTCGTATGCTTCTATACCGGAAAAAACCTCTGCGCCGGTCCGGAACCTGGGGCTGTGGTTTTACGCAGCCGACGGTTAAGATGCAATATACGGGTTCTTCCTATGCGGCTTTTATCCTGGAGTTTTTCAGACCCGTTGCTCCGCTTAACGAAGATCATCCCGCGATACAGGGCCGCTTTCCGGGCAAGACCCATTACCGTAGCCATGTCAATGATATTGCAGAGCTCCACATGGGGAATGGTATGATACGTCCGATACTGTGGATGTTCGATAGACTGCGATGGATACAGCATGGGGACATTCACCTGTATATCGGTTATATCCTCCTGGCTGTCGTGGTATTGCTGTTTTTTATAAAGTAGTAAAATAATAATATGATGAGGCAGTTTGAAAGCTGAGAAGATTTTATGATAAAATCCATTGATCTGTGGTCCCTTGTTCTGTGGGCACTTGCGATACTTCTGGCACCGTTTTTTTCCGCGGTCATCCTGAAGGTCAAGGCTTTTTTCGGAGGAAAAAAAGGGCCTCCGCTTCTGATTAATTATTACACCTTAATTAAGCTTTTTAAGAAGGGATCTGTTTACAGCACCAGCACGACCTTTCTTTTCAAACTGGGTCCCATGGTTTCCCTGTGTACAGCTGTAACTGCCCTGATGTTCCTGCCCATTGCAGGGCAGAAGCCGGTGTTTTCGTTTAACGGTGATGTTATTTTTATTTTATACCTGCTTGGGCTGGGACGTTTTTTTACAATTACTGCCGCCATGGACACAGCATCCCCATTTGAGGGTATGGGCGCGGCCAGGGAAGCGTATTTCCCCATCATATGCGAAGCGACTATGTTCATGATTCTAATCCTGTTTTATATGCTCACCGGTGATTTACGCTTTGCCGCATATTTTACAGGAGGACAGCCGCTGGGACTCTGGCAGGCAGCGGGGTTGCCATTATTGTTTGTGGTTATTTCTTTTTTTATCATCCTTTTAACGGAAAATTCCAGGGTGCCGGTGGATGATCCAACCACACATCTGGAGTTGACCATGATCCACGAAGTGATGGTACTGGATCACAGCGGGCCGGATTTCGGATTAATTGAACTGGGCTCTTTTTGTAAGCTGTTTTTCTATTCAACCATTGTTGCCTCGCTGATTCTTCCTTTCAAACCGGGCTATTTTGCTGTAAATCTCGGCCTTTTTATCGCGGCTCTTATCATAGTATACACGGCTGTGGGTATTATGGAATCAGTGATGGCCCGTTATAGAATGGACAGGGTACCCAAGTTTATTTTGACTTCTTTTGCCCTGGCTTTTTTTGCAACGATTATTACACTGGAGTTTATAAAATGATATATCCGGTTGATTCCTTATTGTCCCTTGTGCTGCTGTCGGTTTTATTATCGTTTGGTTCCAGCCGTCTTCCGGTTTTGATCAAGGTACTGGCTTTTCAGGGAGTGGTGGTATCCCTTGTGCCGCTGTTTATGGGCCACGATTTGAGCGGCGGGGGGATTGCGTTTACCCTGGTTACCATGATCATTCGGGGAATCATTATACCCTTATGCATATATCTGGTCATAAAAAAAGTGGCTATTCACAGGGAGGTCCAACCCATTATCGGATACAATGCCTCTTTACTGGCAGGACTTGGTTTAATTGTCGCAGCGACATATGTCAGCCACAAGTTTGATATTTCATCCATCAGTACCAGCACGCTGCTGCTGCCTGCTTCCATTACTCTCCTGGTGGCGGGTATGTTCCTTCTGATGGCCCGAAGAAACGCCATTGCCATGGTGCTGGGCTATATTATGATGGAAAACGGTATCTATCTGGTGGGAACAACCTTTTCAGTGCGCACCCTTCATATCGTGGAATTCGGTATCCTGCTGGATATACTGGCCGGTGTCATGATTATGGCCGTCATCCTGCAGAATATCAAACAGAAATTCGATGATGTGGATACTGCACTGCTCAGAACATTAAAGGAATGACGGTTTCGTAAAAAGTCCAACTTCTGCGTTGTGCTGCATTTCGCAATCATTCAACGTACAATCACAGTACGCCGCATGATTACGAAATTTGCACGCCTTGAATTTGAACTTTTTACGAAACCATCAAAGAATAAGTAGGTATTTAAATGGTAGAACTTGTCTTTTTAGTCCCGCTTTTTACGGGCATTGTTGCGTTTTTCCTTCCCCGGAATTTCGGTCGCCCGCTGTTGGTATTCACAGGTGCGATTCATCTTTTTCTGTCTGTCCTGCTGTGGGCAAAGCGACCCGAGCCGCTGTTTAAAGCCTATTTTGCTGTGACACCGGAAGGTTTGCTGTCCTTGATCGTCATATCATTGCTGTTTTTTCTGATTTCCATATATACGACAGGTTATCTCAAAGCTTCGAATATAAAATCAGAACATATTTTTACCGGGTCGATGCTGCTGTTTTTATCAACCATGACGATGGTCACTCTTTCAGATCATATCATGGTGATGTGGATCGCCATCGAAGCGACGACACTGGCAAGTGCACCGCTCATTTATACCCACAGGACCGCCGTGTCACTTGAAGCCACCTGGAAATATGTATTGATTTGTTCCGTGGGAATTGCCCTGGCGCTGTTGGGATCGGTTCTGATTACTGTTTCCATGGATGTGGGAAAGGTCGATGCTGATGTGCCGGTTTCTTTTTCCGCTCTTACTGTTGTTGCAAAAAATCTCGATCCCACGTGGCTGAAAGCCGGTTTTGTTTTTATTCTTGTCGGATACGGTACTAAAATGGGTCTGGCTCCTATGCATACATGGCTTCCCGATGCCCACAGTGAAGCCCCCAGTCCTGCATCCGCCCTTTTGTCCGGTGTTTTACTTAACTGTGCGTATCTCGGAATTTTTAAAACCAACAAAATCATGGTTGCGGCAGGCCTTGGTGATTTTTCCGGTACCATCTTGATCGCCTTCGGCCTGACTTCCATTTTAGCGGCAGCTACATTTATTCTAAAGCAAACGGAATACAAAAGACTGCTGGCATATTCGAGTATTGAGAACATGGGTATTATTGCCTTTGGAACAGGTATCGGGGGAATTGGCGCATATGGAGCCGTAATATGCCTGATTCACCACAGCCTGATTAAATCTTCCC
>JAUVGT010000168.1 GCA_030593645.1 Deltaproteobacteria bacterium | reverse complement strand
CCCCCCTCAGGTCCAATTTCGGTGTTGGAGCAAAATGGGAATGCGGATAAGTGGAATCTGGGGAAAGGCGGACTCTGTGGAAAGCGGGTGATCAGAATACATCATACTCTTGTAACTGACCACCCCAATTATTTATCTTAAAGTCAGGAATTAATGGAATTAATAAGTTTCGAAAGACGGGATATTTTGCGGGCGGCGGTTTTTTTGTGCAGAACACCTTTTTTTGCTGCAGTGTCAATGATAGATTGCGCAATGTTGAGTTCTGCTAAAGCTTTATCCTTCTGTGTTTCATCCACTGCTGCACGCACTTCTTTGGTAATATTCTTTACCCGGGTCTTAACAGCCTTATTTCGAATACGCCTGATTTCATTTTGCCCGGCGCGTTTTAATGCTGATTTATGATTCGCCAAAATAGTTGCTCCTTATAGTAAAAAATTATAAAAAAGAACCCATATAATAATGAAACATGCATGTCAAGGATATTTTAACTGAATTCCATAAACCACTTTTATTGCTTCAGTCGTTTACACTGGTACTGAGCTCCCTGGACCTGGATTTATGACGGAAAATGTTCAAATTACAAAAGCGGCCGGTACTGTCGGAACATTTACATTAATCAGCCGTATTTTGGGGTATGTCAGGGACATCATCATTGCAGGCTTTTTTGGGGCCGGACCCATTGCGGATGCTTTCATAGCCGCTTTTAGAATTCCAAATTTATTGAGACGATTATTTGGAGAGGGCACATTAAGTGTTTCGATTATTCCTGTTTTTACTGATTATATTAACAACAAGGGCAGAGAAGAAGCCTTTGAGCTCGCTCTTTCAGCTTTAAGATTTCTGGCCGCTTTACTGGCGTTGCTTGTGATTATTGGTGTTCTTGCCGCTCCCTGGATTGTGAAAACCATTGCGTTTGGTTTTTCGGATATTCCTGAAAAATTTGCGCTTACTGTCACTCTAACACGCATTATGATTCCATATGTTTTTTTTATTGGAATGGTAGCGCTATGCACGGGGCTGCTGAATGTGCTGGGCCATTTTGCCGCTCCTGCGATAGCTCCCATTTTATTGAACATTGCCATGATCGGCTCGGTGCTTATTGTTTCGTTCATTACAGAAAATCCTGAAATTCGTGTTTACACTCTGGCTGCGGGAGTTGTGGCTGGCGGAATCCTGCAGCTGGCACTTCAGATACCGTTTCTGATACGTAAAGGGATTAATATTCGAAAAACAGCCGGCTTTTTTCATTCCGGGCTAAAAAAAATAGGGGCTCGATTTTTACCGGTAATCATTGGCGCATCCGTTTTTCAAATCAATACATTGACCGGCAGTCTTTTAGCATCCTTTTGTCCGGAAGGGAGTATCACCTATCTGTATTTTGCGGACCGAATGGTGCAGTTTCCCCTGGGTGTCTTTGGTATTGCGGTTGCAATAGCGGTACTGCCTAGTTTTTCAAGGCTGGCCGTCTCAAAAGATATACGGGGTATGATCCATATCTTCGGATATTCGATGAAAATTGTTGTTTTCATAACGATTCCATCCATGATCGGACTCATCATTCTAAGAGAACCGATTGTTGCTTTTCTTTTTCAACGAGGAGCTTTTGATGCCCAGGCAACCGAATTGACAGCCCTCGCGCTTTTATATTACAGTGTGGGGCTCTGGGCTTTTGCAGCCGTAAGGATTGTAATTGGAGTATTTTTCGCTGTAGAAGATACAAAAACCCCGATCAGAATGGCCGGGATATCGATTTTTGCAAACATCATTATGGGGGTTCTTCTCATGCGGTTTATGGGGCACAGCGGAATAGCACTGTCCCTGTCACTCGCCTCCATGTTGAACCTGGTGCTGCTGATTTGCACATTGAGAATAAAGCTGGGGCCGCTGGGATTAAGAACGATAATCAAAACTTCGTGTAAAACCGTATTAAGTTCCCTGCTCATGGGGTTGGTGGTATGGGCCTTTTATCACCTGAGTATTTTAAAAGGATCAGGCTCGGTTGAAATTGGCGCCATCAATCTTTTGGGATGCATTATCGCCGGTGTGTTTACTTACGGTGTTTTTTCGTATATATTAAATGGACTGGAAATTAAAATGTTGCTGCAAATGATTATTAACGGGATAAGACAACGATGATTTTGAGACAAAACGTCCTGCTGTTTATTGCGATACTGGTGCTCTGCTCTTTGTTCCTGTTCATTTTATTTGGGGAGAATGGTTTAGCAGACCTTAATCTGCTTAAAACTGAAAGAGATATTGTGGTTGAAAAAAATGAAAGCCTTGCGATGAGTAACCTAATTTTATTTGAAGATATAGAGCGTTTAAAAAATGACACTGATTATATTGAATCTATTGCTAGAAGAGAGCTGGGTATGATAAGGAAAGATGAACTGATTATTAAACCAACAAATACAAAATGAACAAATCCATTAACAGCGTCTTGTTTTTCGGTAAGTGACGGTTTTGGACAGAAGTTTTGATTATGAGTGGTTTCAGTAGAATATGAAATGATATTGAAGCCGCTGAAAAATAAGTAAAATATCTAATAAAGGATTGAAAAAAATGGATAATGATGATTTTCTAACTGTGACCATGGCCAAAGTATATACTGACCAGGGGCATCATAATCAAGCGGTGAAAATCTACCGGAAACTTTTAAAAAAAGAGCCTGGCAGGGAAGATCTGGATGAGCTGCTGGCAAAAGCCGAACAAAAATTAGTGGAAACAAAAAATAAAGAGAGGCTGGTTCCATTGTTCACTGAATGGATAAACCTGGTTTTAAAACATAAAAGACTCAAACAACTGAAAAAATTAAAAAGCAAATTATAACCTGGATTATATCGTATGGTATTGACAACTTACGAGGAGGCGTAGCTATCATGAAAAAAATCTTGTGTGTCAGTTCGGTAATAGCGGTGGCATTATTCTTTTTGTCCGGTTGTGTGACGACTTCATTATTGAGTACAGGTTCAAAAAAGAAAACGGAAAAGGGCGCATACGCGAAAGTGCCTGAGTCGTTGCGGGGCGAAGTAAAAAAAGCAGAAGAAGAATTAAAAGCAGCTGAAGCCAGGCAAATACTTGCGGATGAAATATTATCCCTTGCGAAAATGAAAAAGGATCGAGCTATTCTTGGGAAAAAATACGCCGCACTTGGACTCAATATTGAGAAATATAAATATGAAGAAATCGAACATACTATTGTGATTAAAAAGTGGGAAGCGATAGACAATTCAGAGCTCGGTGAAAAAGAAAAGAATGCAAAGATGGTCTCCAAATTGACATCAAAGAAACTTAAGGTAAAATCAAAGAGGCTGAATGCCGAGGCTGACTATATTTCTCTCGATATCAAAATAAAGGAATCAACAAAGAAGATAAATTCTCAGGAAAACAAGGTTCAGAATCTTAAAAAAAAGGCTCAGGAATGGGAATTAGTAAATGAGGGAGAAGCCGAAAAGAAACCAGATAAGAAAAAGAAAAAGAAAAAGAAAAGGAAAAAAAAATAAAGGATTGAACGCAGTTGATTAGAAACGGTTTCAAAATCTTCGACCAGGCGTAAGGGTTCGCGCAAAAATAACTTCACATTTTAAAGGGCGAATCATCCCATTCGGCTGCGTTGCAAAAGCTCGAAATATGCTTGATATTTCTGCGCTTTTGCGCCTTGCCGACTGGGCGCCTCGACCCTTAAAATTTGTGAATTTGTTTTTACGCGAACCCTAAGGGCCGCCTATTGTGGCTGCCCTGATTTATCTGTTCCGAATATTTATTTTATCAAATAAAACCTGGTCCTTTGGGCCAGGTCAGAGAGAAATGGCTCTGCCATAAGAAATAAATCAAAGTGACTAAAGTGAGCTAAAGTTCCGTCGCCGCTAAAGCTATGCGGACAGTTCCCGCCGTCGCCAAAGCTATGGCGGACAAGCCGGAGTCGCTATAAGCTTTATCTTTTAAATAAAACAGACAGGATTCATTAACTTTAGGCATTTTAGTCACTTTAGCGCACTTTAGGCACTTGTTAAATCCCCTTAGAGGGGTGATCCACCGCCGCTAAAGCTATGGCGGACAAGTCAAAGCCGGGCCCCTTTGGGCCCGGATTTTTACTTTTTGACATCTGTCTTTTTCTTTTTCTCCTTTGTGTCAGGAAAAAATGTCAATGTTACCCTTTCATCGCTGCCCGCCACGCTATCCCCGCCACCCACTTTATAATGGCCGGTTGATAGGTTCAGTACGATTTTGGCGCCCGATATGGAATTTTTATCACTTATTATTTTTGAATGTTTACCTGTTAATGAAAGTACCATACTATCAACTATGTATACAGCTTTCTGGGTAACTGCATAATCATTATCGGACCAGATTTTAAACCGCATTTTTACATTTCCGGTGGCAATCAATTTATCCAGAGTTTCCGCACCTGATTTCTTATTTTTTTTCGCATTGAGGTCCCCTTTATAATAAATTCGGAGGATATCGGATTTGATTTTAAAATCCCCCTGGGTGGCTTCAACATTTCCTCTGAATTCAGCATATTTTTCTTTGCTGTTACTAACCAGGGTATCTCCTGTAATCTGGATTTTTTCATTACTTTTTTTGAGATTCCCGGGAATAAATGTATCAGCGGCATTTAGCGGTGTGCTGACAAAAGTGTGGAAGCAAATAATCAAGGCGACAAAAAGGAAAAACGGAATATGGGTTCTGTTTTCATTATTTGAATTGATTCTCATGACAAATCCTTTTGATTTTTATTTTTTAGTATATGGGCATGTTAAAAGTTAAACTATCTTAAACGTTTTTTTTTGTCAAATATGATGGTTTCGTCACATAGGTGAATCAAAAGGAAAAGGGCGGCTCAATAACGAACCGCCCCTGACCTATGTTATCTGTGTGTCCGCCTACACACAGTTAATTATAGTATCGGCAGTAATCAAATAAACTTTAGCAGTTTTTAACAGGTGTTTCAAAACCACTTTGCGCTGGGGTTGAATGGAAGCTCTGGCTGTATATATCTTTGATATTGTTTACAATTTCTTTTCCATTTACAGCTTTTACAGACAGAGATATGTTTTCTGGGTTGGCCTTTGTATCTGGTGCATGCAATATATTTATTGGTATTAATTCTCATTTTTTTCTGTCGATTTGAAGGTTGAATGATGAAATACAACTATTTTTAACAGCTATTTACTGGTAAACAAACATGGTGAATAAGTCAACTGAAATAAATACGTTTTTAATGCATCAGGGCCTGTAAACGTTTGTAATTTCGACTGATATGCAATGAAAGGTTGACTTATTATGATAATTTGTGTAAATTTGATCACAAGTTTGATGGTCTCGTAAAAAGTCCGAATGTGACGGTTTCGTAAAGAGTTCAAATTCAAGGCGTGCAAATTTTGTAATGATGAAGCGTACTTATCGTACGTTGAATCATTGCAAAATGCAGCACAACGCAGAAGTTGGACTTTTTACGAGACCGTCAAGTTTTGGTGGTTGAGTCATTCGTTTTATGCGGATATTACCCCATTGTGAAGGGTGTTCCCTTTACTCAATAATTCGTTTCAATGGATTAAAATATTATGGAACGTATCGCGGAAATTAAAAGGAAGACAGCTGAAACAGATATAAGAATTAAGATCAATCTTGATGGTATTGGGAGCTGCGAAGTAACGACGGGCATACCTTTTTTTGATCATATGTTAACCCTGTTTTCAGTACACGGATTTTTTGATCTGACGGTAAAGGCAATCGGTGACATTGATATCGATTATCATCATACAATCGAAGATATCGGAATAGTTCTTGGCGATGCTCTAAATCAATCACTCGGAGATAGAAAGGGAATCGCGCGCTACGGTCATGCCGTGACACCTATGGATGATGCCTTATCCGATGTGGTGATTGATTTATCCAACCGCCCGTTTTTAATATTTAATACAGCAGAACCTGCCGATCCCGGTGAAAGTTTCAATATGTCTCTGGTAAAGGAGTTTTTCAGGGCATTTTCAAATCGTGGCGGATTAAATTTACATATCAATAACCATTATGGGGAAAATGAACACCATATCATCGAATCGATATTCAAAGCAGTCGGAAGGGCACTGGACGGGGCTGTAAAGTTTGATGATCGCATAACCAAAGTCCTATCCTCAAAAGGAAAACTGTAACAGGTAAAAGGATCAACCATTGTTTAAAATAAACCATAAAGAACTCAAACATATGTATTGGTTTACAGCGATACTGGCTGCGGCTCTCATTCTTCTGGTTTCATGTAAATCAGGTAAGGTCGTAACAAATTCAGATCCGGTTTTTACCGGGAATGAAAAGTTACTTATTCTGCCGTTTAGAGATATAACACAGATATATGGTGAAAAGGGTATGATTAAGTGCCCGATATGCAGCAGTTTTTTTATGGCAGGAGAAGTATCTGATGAATCAAGAGAAATCCTTTTAAGCAGCCTTGCATCATTCTTTAAAAATAATACTGATTTTGATATCATCGTGAGAGATATATACCCCGAATTGATGCATAAGCCGGGCGATGAAAACTCGCACTTTCTTTCAGACAAAAGACTTATTGTCAGAGCCGGGAATTCTGTAAAGGCAAACGCTGTGGTCGCAGGGTATATATTTCGTTACAGAGACCGGGTCGGTAATAAATACTCGGTAGAAACTCCTGCCTCTGTTTCCTTTGGTGTTCATATCATAGGGGTAAAGGATGGTCGAATGATCTGGTCGGATCATTTTGATGAAACCCAACATTCATTGAGCGATAATCTTTTTGAATTAGGATCATTTGTTAAACGAAAAGGAAGTTGGATTACCGCTGAAGAGATGGCTACGACGGGGTTGAATGATTTATTAAAAAGATTCAAAAAAAATAAAATATCGACCCAACTTCATAATGAATGATGACCATCAATGTTGAAATATTCAAAAAAAACTTGACAAGGCAAAAAAAAATATTTATTCTAAGGGTTTAAATACGGTACTCGCTTAAGAGATAAGCATGGAATTTTGCAAAGAATACATTACATATCTTCAGGAAAATCAGAATAACCATAAAATGAGAATTATTAAACGTCACCCAATTTAAGATCCTTCCGACTTTTTGTCATTCTTCCATGTACCAGAATAATGGAGGTCGCATTTCTTGACAAGTTTTATCCCTGAAGACAAAATTTCTGAAATTAAGAACATCACTGATATCGTTGACATCATTTCAGAATACGTGCATTTGAAAAAAGCAGGGAAAAATTTTATCGGACTCTGTCCGTTTCATTCAGAAAAAACAGCATCTTTTACGGTTAGCCCTGATAAACAGATATTTTATTGTTTTGGGTGCGGTTCCGGCGGGAATGTGTTTACATATATTATGAAACAGGACGGTCTTTCTTTTCCAGAAACTGTTAAAATGCTCGCAGGGCGGTATGGAGTTGAAATACCTACAAAAAAGATGTCTCCGGATCAGAGGAGGCGTATCAATGAAAGAGAGCAGTTATTTGCTGTAAATCGAACAGCGCTTAATTATTATTCCGGTATTTTGAATAACACGGCAACCGGAAAGAAAGCATTGGATTATTTAGCCAACAGGGGGATCCATAGAGAAACCACAAACGCTTTTCAACTCGGATATTCACCGGCCGGATGGGATAATCTTTTAAACCATTTTCGGAAGATGAAAATTTCACCGGTTGTGGTTGAGAAATGTGGTCTAATCGTTCCCAAAAAGAACAACAACGGTTATTATGATCGATTCCGTGATCGAATTATTTTTCCGATACTGGATATCAGTACGCAGACAATCGGTTTCGGAGGTCGGGTTATGGATGATTCCCTGCCCAAATATTTGAATTCGCCTGAGACAAGTTTATACCACAAGAGTCAATCATTATATGGTTTACATCTTGCCAAAAGGAATTGTAGAAAAAGTGAGACAGTCTATGTTGTTGAGGGATATTTTGATTTAATATCAATGCACCAGCACGGTATTTCAAATTCTGTTGCGACACTTGGCACATCACTCACATTGGAACATGTCAGAATTCTCAGGGGATTTATCGGCAAATCAGGGCGGGTTATACTTGTTTATGATTCGGATGACGCGGGAATTAAAGCAGCAAAAAGAAGTATCACTGTATTTGAAAAAGGATTTGCGGACGCAAAAATTCTGGTTTTAGAAAAAGATTATGATCCTGACTCATACCTTGTGGAATTTGGTACCGAAGCATTTATGGATGCGGTTTCAAAATCGATGGGTGTCATCGATTTCCTGATCGATTCGGCTATAAAAAAACACGGTCTTTCAGTTGATGGGAAAATACGCATCATTTCCGATCTGAAAAAACCAATGACTTTACTGGGGGATTCAGTTGAAAGATCATTATATATTAAAGAACTATCCGAAAAAATTGAAATTAATGAAGACGCGATACTTGAAAAAATAAGAAAGGAGTCAACTGACGATTCAATAGGGATCAGGAAAGGCAGTATCCCTGAACAGTTTCAAAAGGGGATCAAGCGGCAGGAGCCGGGAAACAGGATGGAACGCCGGATTATAGTCATGATGCTTCAGTACCCTGAAAGTATAGCGGAAATTCAAAAACGGAATGCCCTTGAGTTTTTTGAAGAAGGGGCGCTCAAGAAAATTGGAAATCATATTATCGAATATTTCAGGAAACCTGGAAGATCAGGTTTTAAGTCCGATACCGATAAGCCGTCCGTTAATAAACATGTGAATGGGATAATGAATAGTGTTGATGATGAAGCAGATAGGCGCATTATAGCGGGATTAAGTATTGAAGATGACATTTGGGAAATTAACGGATGTATCAAACTGATCACCCAGTTTGTGGAATTTAACCAGAAACATCGCAATGGCGCGTTTATCGAAAAGCAGATCAAGGAGGCGGAAAAAAACAACAATCAGGAATTATTACAAAGATTGTTGATTGAAAAGCAGACTATGGCTGTCTTAAAGGAAAAACAAAAGATGGCTTTACTGGAGAAACATTAAAAAATTCGAATGATTCGAAATGAATATCGGTTGTAACCCTTAAAAAGCATAATAAAACGATTATATATACAGGGGGTAAATAATTAATGCAAAGTAAATCTTCTGTAACAGCGAAAAACAAAGAGAAGAAAGTAACATCTGCAAAAAAAGTGAAAGCAAAGCCAATACGCGCAGTGAAGACTGCAAAAAAGAAAGTTCTAAAAAAAGTTGGTTCTAAAGGGAAAAAAAGCGGAACAATCAACAAAAAAGCCCTGAAAGAACTTATCGCAAAAGGGAAAAAAGATGGGCAACTTACATATGATCAAATCAATGAAGTACTTCCCGATGATATGCTTTCTCCTGAGCAAATTGATGACACGTTAATAATGTTTACGGATAAAGATATAGAAGTAGTAGATAAAAAACATATTAAGAAGAAAAGTGCCGCAAAAAAAAGCAAACCCAAGGCATCTGCCAAAGGGGTAACTGATTTCGGAACGGTAACCGATCCTGTTAAAATGTATCTCCGTGAAATGGGGTGTGTCACCCTGCTCAGCAGGGAAGGTGAAGTCGTCATTGCCAAGAAAATAGAAGCAGGTGAACAGGAAGTATTAAGGGCACTGCTTGACACCACAACGGGTGTTGAAAGCATTATCAATCTTGGAAAAAACATTGAAAATGGTGATTTACGTCCAAAGTATGTATTAAGAGATGTCGATGAAGGCGATGCGTATATTGATGAAACTGCCCAGACAGAAAGATTCTTAAGCACCATTCATTTTATCAGAGAAGTTGATGAAGAGAACAAAGAGCGGCGCGAAAAGCTGTTTTCATCAAAAATTGATCCGGAAGAAAGACGTAGAACCAGGAGAGCGATTGCTCGCAGAAATAATAAGGTTTTCGAATCATTAAAAGAGTGGCGGCTTGAAGGCGGTGTGATTGATCGAATAGAGGATATTATTAAAAATCAGATCGAATGGTTTGAGGAAATGAACCTGAGAATTAATAAATTCGCTTCAGGTTTTAATGCCACGGTCAAGGAACTTCATGAAAATCTGAACACAAAAAAGAAATTTGTAA
>JAUVGT010000157.1 GCA_030593645.1 Deltaproteobacteria bacterium | reverse complement strand
GAACAGGTTGAAGTCGTTGACGTACGCCGACCCGAGATTGGTCTGGAGCGTGTTGAACACCGTTGCCAAGGGGATACCCAGCGACTTCACCTTCTCCCGGTCCACCTCTGCGAACAGTTGGGGTACACTGGCCCGGCAGTTCTGGTTGAGGCGCGTCGTGATCGGGCTGGCGTTCCCCGCCGCCACGACGTCGTTGGAGAAGGTCTCCAACTGAACGAGGCCGATGCCGCCCCGATCCTGAAGCTGCATCTCGAAGCCTCCGGCCGCCCCCAGCCCCTGGATGGGAGGTGGTGGGAAGGCGAACACGTTGCCCTCGAGGATCTGGGAAAAGTGGCGCTGGACCCGCTGCATCAGACCCCACACGCTCATTCCTGATCCGGGGCGGTCGTCCCAGTGCTCGAGGGTGGCGATGGAGAAGCCCGTGTTCGAGCTGGCGACGCCGTTAAGCAGGGAGAAGCCACCTACTGAATCAGCACGTAACGCTCTATAATCAGGGGTATTACTGGGTTTTTCACCAATAGCATATTTGAACATTCGAGATTCATTCATATATTGACACCATACTATTTAAGGCATATAGTTGAATTCGATTTATTATCATAATATTATAAATAAAAAAAATAAAGACTATTCAGGAGGCACCACTTGTTTTCAAGAATACTAATACTGCGTTTCCCAAAGTCCGAAGCAAGAAATCCGATTGTCTGTCATTTAACAAAAGATTTTGATCTCATTTTTAACATCCTGAATGCGACTATTCTACCCAGAAAAGAAGGTGTCATGGTACTTGAGCTATCCGGAACACGAAAAGATTTTCGGGATGGCGTTAAATTCCTCAGGGATCAGGGAATCGATGTTGAAAACGCGTCACAGGAAATCAAGCGCGTGAAAAAAAAATGCACCCATTGCGGCGCCTGCACCGCGGTGTGTCCAACAAGTGCCTTATTTATTAAACGGCCGGAAATGTCTGTGGAATTTGAACAGAAAAAATGCAGCATTTGTGAACTGTGTGTTCCAGCCTGTCCTACCCGGGCAATGGAAATCAGACCATCAAACCAGACATTTTTTGAATGATTCACACAACTGCGATTGCCATGAGCGGAGGAGTCGATTCGCTGATGGCAGCTAAACTTCTTAAAAATCAGGGGCATGATGTCATTGGTATCCATTTTTTAACAGGATACGAAACGGATTTGTCAGATCCGTCCATAGAAAAAAATGCTGTCGGCCTCAAAATTTCCCAGCTTGGAAAAACCCTCGGCATACCCATTCATTTCATAGACCTGAGCAATGAATTCAGGCTAAATGTTATTGATTATTTTAAAGATTCATATCATTCCGGAAAAACCCCTAATCCCTGTCTGGTGTGCAATCCATTAATAAAATTCGGTGTCCTTCTGGATTATGCTCGTAAGTTAGGGGCATCTCATCTTGCCACCGGTCATTACGCAAGAGTCGAAAAGGATACCGAAAACAAACCGCACCTTTTGAAAGGGATTGATCCAAACAAGGATCAATCTTATTTTCTTGCGTTTTTGACGCGTAAGCAGCTTGATCATATTATATTCCCTCTTGGTGAGAAAACAAAAGCGGAAGTAAAAACGCTTGCAAAAAAAAACGGACTGTCCCCTGTTACTCACGGTGAAAGCCAGGATGTCTGTTTTATCAGGAATAAAACCTATACGGAATTTCTCCTGGAACATCCGGATTTTAAGGAGAATCCCGGTGAAATTGTCGATGGTAAAGGTAAGGCTATCGGTATACACAACGGTCTTTTCCAGTTTACAATCGGCCAAAGGCGTGGAATCAACTGCCCTTCGGCCAGGCCCTATTATGTTCTGCGTTTGGACGTTAAAAAAAACAGACTCATAGTCGGTGGAAAAGAGGAGCTGCTGTCCGCTGAATGTAAGGTTAATAATGTAAACTGGATCGCAGGCGAACCGCAATTTCCAGTCAAAGTCTATACAAAGGTTCGCTACAGGCACAAAGCCGTTTTATCTGAACTTCATTTATCAGATAAAAACAGTGTGACCGTGCGTTTTAATGACCCTGAACCCGCAATCACACCAGGTCAGGGAGCGGTTTTTTACAGCGGTGATGAAGTACTTGGCGGAGGGTGGATTGAGAGAGTTGAATGATATTAATTACGGAGTTGAGCAGATTTGTCCGACATAGCTTAAGTCTAAGGTCGATAAACGCGAATAAAGACAATTAAAATAATTAAAAACAAAACTCTCGCAGAGGCGCAAAGACGCAAGGGGGGTCGCCTGCAAAGGGCAGGCAAAAAAATTGATTTTAGTTTTTTTTCGCGAAGCGACTGAGTTTATGTTTTACTTTGCGGGCCTTGCGCCTTTGCGAGAAAAATATTTTTTTGTTTTAATCCGCCGTCACTTTTGGCTATTGCGGATAAGTTCAGGATGATCAAAGGATAGTACTTAAATAAATAGAGAAAGCATCATCTTGTGTGCTTTGCGTGATATGATGTTATATAGTTCATGTTAGGGATTTTTTGTTATATGAGAAAATTTATCATCAAAACACTTGGCTGCAAAGTCAATCAATATGAATCTGAATCTCTCTCAAAGGAATTTTCAGAAAATGATTTAATCCCTGTGTCAGGTGATAAAACGGCTGATATCTGTATCATCAATACCTGTACAGTGACACAAAAAGCTGCCATGCAGTCAAGACAGGCAATACGTCAGGCAATACGTGCAAATCCAGGCGCCCGGATTGTTGTGACTGGCTGCTATGCCCAAATTGAGGCTGAACAGATAAAAAAGATAAAGGGTGTGCATGAAATTATATGCAACCCCTCGAAACATCGGCTTTTAGAAATTATCAAGTCCGGCAGGTGCAAAGAAGAATATACACAGCTTCCGATTAATAAAATGTTTCAATTCGAACACATGCCCTTTGTTCCAACAGGCAGCCGTACACGGCCTTTTTTAAAAATCCAGGATGGCTGTAATTCTTTCTGCACTTATTGTATCGTACCCCATGCTCGAGGGCCAAGCCGCAGTCTGCCGCTTCAAAAAGTACTTGAGGATATCAGGTTTATGAAGGAAAAAGGGTACCACGAAGTTGTACTGACAGGCATCCATCTGGGTTGCTATGGAACTGACCTTTCTCCTCAGATTGATATCTCTGCCCTTTTAAAAGAAATCCGGCATAAAAAATTAATGGATCGCATAAGGTTAAGTTCTCTTGAACCGGTTGAACTGAGCGAAGAAATCATTCAACTGTCATCTGAATCAACGGGTAATTCAGTAAATATCTGTCATCATTTTCATATTCCGCTGCAAAGCGGTGATAATGCCGTTTTGAAAAAAATGGGGAGACCATATAACAGGTCGTTTTTTAAAAACCTTGTATTAATGATTCATGATCATCTTCCGGATGCCGCAATCGGTGTAGACACACTCATCGGTTTCCCCGGGGAAGCTGAACAGGCTTTTGAAAATACATACAATCTTATTCATGAACTGCCAGTGGCTTACCTTCATGTATTCCCCTTCTCACCCCGCAAAGGAACACTGGCCTATTCATTTACCGAAAGAATAGCTCCGGATATCATTAAATCAAGGTGTAAAAAAATGCGCGAACTCGGTAATATGAAAAAGCATGTATTTTATAAAAAATTCATCGGGGAAAATCTTGAAATTCTCGTGGAAAGTAAACGGGATCGCAAAACAGGTCTTTTAAAAGGCCTGACATCCAATTACATCCCTGTTCTTATTCCGGGCAAGGATGATTTGAAGAATAGTTTTGTAAATGTAAAACTTGATAAGGTTGATGAAAACAATACTGTATTTGGAACGATAATGTAATAATTAAATCATTCCGGTTATTTTATACCTCTTTCTTCCTTAATCAAATCATACGCTTCCTGGATTTCGCGAAACTTGTCCTGTGCAAATCGGGTAAATTCTTCCGGCAGGCCTTTGGATACGATCCTGTCCGGATGATATTCCATAACCAGTTTCCGGTATTGTTTTTTGATGAACTCATTCGTATCGCTCTTACGGCATCCTAATACGGCGAAATATCTTTCGGTTTTCTGGATATATTTGGATTTTAAGATTTCAAATTCACGATGGCTGAAATTGAAAATTTGAACAGCCTCAAGGATCAACTTTTCTTCATTGGGATTCATTTCACCATCAGCCACTGACACCCTTAGTAAAACATCGATCATCATTTCCAGGAACCGGGGCTGATTTGAAAAACTACTGTAAAATTGAACGGCAAAGCTTTGAAAACTTTCAGTTGAATGAATAGCGGTATTAAATATATTCATTGCCGCCAATCTGCTTTCCGGCGTCAGTTTTAAATCATTCAGCATGAACTTATTGATTGAATCAATCTCATCTTTTGTTACTCGGCCGTCAGACTTTACAAGTTTTGCAAGCATTGAAAACGTCGCAATAAAAAATGTTAATTGCGCTTCTTCGCCGGTAAGCGGCTCTGATTTTTCATATGACAGATATTGTTCATTGGTTCTGTCAAATGCATGCCCAAAAGCCGCACCGGCAATCGCACCTAACGGTCCGCCGATTGCAAATCCAAGTGTTCCGCCGATTAATTTACCCATCCAGCCCATGATCTCAATCTCTCCGTAAGGTTGACTTGAAAAATTGTAAATTGGTATTACTATAAGAATCTGATGGTTGTCAGTAATATTAAAAACATTAAGCATTGAATTCAAAAATGCAATACAACGAGCAGCAGGAAGATTTCTCATGGATCCATATATAAAAAAGGGACTGCAATACAATTGCAGCCCCTGTAGTTGGCTGGTGCCGAAGGCGAGACTCGAACTCGCACAGGCGTACGCCCACTAGACCCTGAACCTAGCGCGTCTACCAGTTCCGCCACTTCGGCATATAAAAAGGATTGATTTAATCCTGAAGTTGGACTAAGTATAATTTTTCGTGATTCGTGTCAAGCAGATTATTAAGGATTGTTAAACATAAAATGAAACTCATTAAAAATCTCGATGAAATAACTGAACCATTTAAAAATGCCGTGATTACAATCGGTAATTTCGACGGCGTGCATATCGGCCATCAGGCACTTTTTCATGAAGTTATCGAAAGAGCCGATTCAATCGACGGAACTTCAATTGCCATGACATTCGATCCTCACCCTTTACGGGTATTGACTGACAATGGTCACCCTGTGCTGATTACATTATATGAACAAAAAGCTGAACTGATCGAAAAATCCGGCATTGATGTTCTGGTCCGTATTCAATTCACACGTCAATTCGCCTCATTAACGGCTAAAGAATTCATAGAAGATATCCTTATTGGCCGTATCGGCATGAAGGCCATAATTGTTGGAAAAGATTATACCTTTGGAAAAAATCGCGAGGGTAATATTGAACTTTTACAGGATTTCGCGAAAACACACGGATTTAAGGTTATTACAGCCAGCTGGATCCAATCTGCCAGGAACATAAATGGCAGGGTAAGCAGTACAAAAATCCGGGAATTGATCGGCGCAGGTAAAGTGGCAAAAGCCCAACATTTACTGGGTCGTTATTACCAGATCAGGGGAATTGTTGCTGCCGGACGTGACAGGGGCGGAAGGCTTCTGGGGTTTCCAACCGCAAATATTAATCTCCAGGATGAGCTATGTCCAAAATCGGGCGTCTACGCTGTTATTGTAGAATGTTCAGACAAACATTATAATGGTGTCGCAAATATCGGTTACAGCCCCACGTTTGATGATCACGTGTTCACTGTTGAAGTCCATATACTTGACTTTGATCAAAATATATACAGCAGTAATATCCGTGTAAACTTTGTTGAACGTATCAGGGATGAAATTAAATTTTCAGGTGTGGAAGAACTTTCGGAACAAATTAGAAAAGACATCATTACGGCTCGAAAAATTCTGGTTTAGGGTTGACGGTTTCGTAAAAAGTCCAACTTCTGCGTTGTGCTGCATTTCGCAATCATTCAACGTACTATAAGTACGCTTCATGATTACGAAATTTGCACGCCTTGAATTTGGATTTTTTTCGAAACCGTCTAATTCGGACTTTTTACAAGACCATCAGGGTTGATATGTAAACCATTTAGCGTCACGCATTTTCTATATGAATAAAAAACTGTTTTTCTCTCTGCTTATCGGTATTATCATATCGGGTGCCGCTCTCTATCTTGCGTTTCGAAATGTTCCTTTTACGGATCTTTCAGCATATCTTACCAGGATCAATTACTGGTATATTATACCCACTGTATTTTTAGTGATATTTAGTTTTGTATTAAGAGCCCTGAGATGGCAGCTTATTTTGAGTTCCACCCATAAGATCGGATTCATAAATGCATACCATCCCCTGATGATCGGTTTTATGATCAATTGTATCCTTCCGGGAAGGGTTGGAGAGATTGCCAGGCCCGCGATTCTTAAAAAAAATGAAGGTGTTCCTTTTTCAGAGGGACTGGCAACCGTTGCTGTTGAACGGGTGTTTGATATGATCATTCTAATCCTTCTGCTTGCTGTACTCTTTTATAATCTTAAAATAGATCCTGACCTGGGAATACCGTTTGGTAAATATTACCTGAATAAAGACATGCTTGAGAAACTGTTTTCGGTAATCATAATAATATCTATTCTTTTTATGGCTGCAATCATCGTAATAAGCTTAAAAAAAACACGTGATATTCTGAATCATTTGATTCAGTCATTACCACATTACATTTTCTCGAAAAAAAGTCATTTAAAAAATAAGATACAGGAAAAAATAGGCTTACCGCTTATAAAAATTATTGAAAACGTTGCGTCTGGATTTTCATTGATTAAAAAACCATCCACATTGTTATTCTGTTTAATATTATCATTGATCATATGGCTGCTTGGCAGTTTACCATACTATATATTTTCCCTTGGCTGCCCGGGGATTGAACTGTCTTATCCGGAAATGACTGCGGTCATGCTCATAATCTGTGTGTTTATCGGTCTTCCTTCGGTACCGGGTTTCTGGGGTGTTTGGGAAGCAGGAGGAGTATTTGCCATGATCATTTTTGGCGTATCATTAAACGATGCCGCCGGTTTTACATTGGCCAATCATGCGATCCAGATGATCCCTGTTATTATCGTTGGTCTTGTATCTGCTTTTATCACCGGGGCTGGTATTTTTAAAATTTCGATTAATTCCAGTACATAGAATGAGATATGTTCTAATATTTGCAATTCCGTGTTTTCGGCATTATATTTTTTAAAGATATTTCGGTTGTTTTAATTATAGAAGTGGTTTCAAAAAATAGATAGGTCATCCATTATGGCACTAATGAAAATATTAACATATCCCGATAAATTTCTTAAAACAACGACAAAACCGGTTGAAAATATAGATGGTGAAATAAAGAAAATAATCAACGACATGTCCGAAACGATGTATGCGGCACCCGGTGCCGGTCTCGCGGCAACACAGGTGGGTATTGATAAAAGAATTATTGTCTATGACGGTTTTCCCGGTGAAGAAAAACAAACGTTAAAGGTTATGATTAATCCAATAATATTAGAAAGCAGCGGCACACAATTATCTGAAAACGAAGGGTGTTTGAGTGTACTTGATTACACTGCCGATGTGAAGCGCGCATCTCATGTACTTGTGGAAGCACTTGACCGTGACGGTAACCCTTTAAAATTTGAAGCCGAAGGTTATCTTGCCATTGTACTTCAGCATGAGATCGATCATTTAAACGGAATACTGTTCATCGATCGTATCAGTTCTTTAAAAAGACAGTTATATAAAAAACGAATTAAGAAAAAGCAGAACAATAATGGATAAAATCTATAACCTTATTTTTATGGGCACACCTGATTTCGCCGTACCCTCTTTGAAGGCTCTTGATAAAAGCAGACATAAAATAACTCTTGTTATAACACAGCCGGACCGTCCAAAAGGAAGGGGAAGAAAGATTATTCCCACGCCGGTTAAAAGTGCGGCTCTTGAATTGGGATATGATGTACTGCAGCCTGAATCCCTGGACGATAAAGATTTTTTTAAAAACCTTCAATACGTAACACCTGATTTTTTTATTGTGGTTGCCTTTGGGCACATCCTCAATAAGGAAATGCTGGCTCTGCCGGGCACAGGGTCCATAAACCTTCACGCGTCACTACTTCCCAAATACAGGGGTTCTGCTCCCATTCAGCGCGCATTGATCAATGGTGAAACAGAAACCGGTGTCACAACCATGCTATTAAATGAAGGTATGGACACAGGAGATATACTTCTGTCAAAAATAATCAAAATCGCTCGTGACGACACATCGGCCTCTCTTCATGACAAACTGTCACTGCTTGGCGCTGATCTCATTCTTGAAACACTCGATAGCTATTCTAAAAATAGTATTTCCTGTAAAGCTCAGGATGATTTCTGCTGTACATACGCTCCCATGCTAAAAAAAAGTGACGGCCGAATTGACTGGAAAAAATCAGCGATGGATATTTGCTGTCTGATTCGCGGTGTCACGCCCTGGCCCGGGGCATTTACATTCCATAATGAAATCCGTTTAAAAATACTCGCTTCCGAACCCATCGCGGAAGAAATAAAAATTAGCCCTGGAACCGTAACCGACAGTTTTCCAGGTGAGCTTCAAATTTCTACGGGACAGGGTATTTTATCAATACTTGAAATTCAGGGTCCTTCCGGTAAAAAACTTTTAATCAAAGATTTTCTTAGAGGTTACAAAATCCAGCCGGGTGATATTTTTGAGTAAATATCAGCCAGACGCCCGTAATATAGCCCTTAAAATATTAAACGCCCTTAACAGTGAATATCAGACGATAGATCGCGTCTTTGAACAATCTCTATCCGTTTCCGATCCTCTCCCGGATAGGGACCGTGCGTTTGTCAACGCGCTTGTTTATGGTGTTTTAAGATGGCGGGGCCGACTGGACTACTTCATTAAACATTTTTCAAATGTAAAATTTTCAAAAATCAAACCGGAAGTTGTAAATATAATACGCCTGGGACTTTTCCAAATGATGTATTTATCCCGTGTACCTGACTCCGCCGCTGTAAATACTTCTGTTAATCTCGCGAAAAATAATGCGGCACCCTGGATAGTGAAATATGTAAATGCTGTCTTAAGAAATGCATCCCGCAGTTACCAGGATGTCCCCTTCCCTTCAATAAATAAAGACCCCGTAAAATCGATCGCCGCGGAAAACTCATTCCCTGAATGGCTCATACGGAAATGGTCTGGACATTACAACATTAAAGAAATCAAATTGATTTGCAAGGCAATTAATACCATTCCATCAATAACCCTTCGGGTCAATTCATTAAAAACAGAAAGGGAAAAGATTATTCAACGCATTGAATCTGAAGTCAAAAATGCAATACCTACTGATTTTTCTCCTCATGGTATTTTAATTAAAAACCCCAGGAAGCCGATTCCAACTTTGCAGGGATTTAGAGACGGTTTTTTTCAAGTGCAGGACGAAGCCGCACAGCTTGTAACCTTCCTGCTGGGCAGCAAACCGGGAGATACTGTATTGGACGCTTGTTCGGGGCATGGAGGGAAAACCGGGCATATTGCCGCTCAGATGAAAAACAGCGGTAAAATCATCGCGCTCGACAATAATAATAAAAAACTCATTAAACTCATGTCCGAAATGGACCGGCTGTCTGTTTCAATCGTATCACCATATTATTTTGATCTCAATCATCCTGTTGAAGACAAAGATCTTAGAGGATTTGACAGGGTCTTCCTGGATGCGCCTTGTTCGGGACTTGGAGTCATACGCAGAAACCCGGATATAAAATGGAAAACATCCAGGAAAAATCTAAAAAGATACAAAGAAAAACAGATCCTGTTTTTAAAGAATCTCGCACCCGTGGTAAAATCCGGTGGAATACTGCTATATACGGTTTGTACAACAGAACCTGAGGAAAATGAAGAAGTCGTAACTGCATTTTTAAAAGAACATACCGGGTTCATCCATGATAAAAATTTTGGAATGCTCCCGGAAAATGCCAGGTCACTGGTCAATGAACACGGATTTTTCAAAACGTATCCCCACATCCATAACATGGACGGTTTCTTCTCAGCCCGCCTGAAACGTATAAAATAATTAACATTACTTAATACCGGTTACGTTTTGCTATTAACCTAAGCACCCAAAGTAAAACATAAATTTAATCGCTTCACGAAAAATCCTAAGTTTAATTTTTTGCCTGCCCTTTGCAGGCAGCCCTTGCGTCTTTGCGCCTCTGCGAGAGTTATTTTTTTTCCTTTCTTCTCTTATTTCTTTTAAAAAAGAGATTGTAATTTTATTAAAAACAAAAATATTTTCTCTCGCAGAGACGCTAAGCCCGCAAAGTAAAACATAAATTAATCGCTTCGCGAAAAAAACCTAAGTTTAATTTTTTGCCTGCCCTTTGCAGGTAACCCTTGCGTTTTTGCGCCTCTGCGAGAGTTATTTTTTTTCTTTTACTTTTTTCTTTTTTCCCGACGGCATAGACAAACACGCGCGAACCCCTTCATGCTCCCGATTCTCAAGTGTAATACTCCCCTTATGGAGCATCGCTGTCTCTCTCACGAAATTCAACCCCAGACCGGTGCTTTTTTTTCCGCTCTCCGGTC
>JAUVGT010000117.1 GCA_030593645.1 Deltaproteobacteria bacterium | reverse complement strand
TCTGTACCTGACCTGAAGATAAAATGCGCATGATTGTTCATCAATGTCCAGGCATAGCAGACAGTCTGGGTTTTAGGGATTAATACAGCCAGTCGATTTACAAAATTGTCTTTATCGTAATCATCCCGAAAGATTTTCTTTTTTTCAATCCCCCGAATAATGACATGGTGAAGCACTCCCGGTGCATCGATTCTTGATTGTCTTGGCATACCAAACCGCTATCACAATAAAAATTATCAGTCAAGTCTTTATTTAGTTATTTAAGGACGTCCCCCTCTTCCCGCTGAACCGATTAAAACAACAACATATGATAAAAGAAATAAATATTCAGTCATCATTGGAAATCTGAAATGCGATTTAACATGGCTATAATCAGAAACAAAATTATACATCTGATAAATACTGTATGTTTGAAACAATATTCCAGATAAAAAGCCAATAAAGAAAATTATTGATATGATTTTTATCATTCGATTAATTTTAACTCATAACCCACAAACCCCGCAGTTAGCGTAGAGTTTATTTGTAAGTTTTTAAAAATATTGAAAAAGCATAAGGAAACCTTTAATTTAAATTCACCACAAATTTAAAAACAAAGAGGGCCTCCTTATGCTCAAGAAACAGATTAACGGATTTATCGAATATTGTAAAGTCACAGGTTTCAGCAGAAAGTCTTTAGAGACATTATCATTAAGACTGGGTGATTTCAATAAATTTCTGATGCCTGCCTTCACTTACAACAGAGGAGGATGCCCGTGATTGAATTCAGAGTTTTCCGCGTCTTCAGCGGTAAAATATACAGAATACTAGTCTGAGTAAAGCAGCTTTCCTTCACCATAGACTGCCACCGGGTATTGTGTAAAATCAAAGGGGTCACCGTTCCAGCATGTAAAAGACGCCCATTTACCTTTTACAAGACTCCCCAGGATATTGTCCAAACCGAGAATTTCAGCGTTTTTCCGGGAAACCAATTCTACCGCTTCCTGTTTTGATAATCCATACCTTACAAACCATTTGGTCTGCAAAAAAAGCTGCTCTGTCAGGGTGACCGGATGATCAGTCATCAGGCCGAACTGGACCTTTTCATCAATAATATGTTTAATATTCCTGTAGCTTTCATGCTTCAGCTCGACCTTATACGCGATTGAACCATAAGGCCCGTATACCACAGGTATTTTTCTTTTTTTCAGTTCCCTGAATATTTCTGGTTCATGTACATCTGAAGCATGCTCAACCGATACTTTGATTTTGTATTCATCCACAATACGAAGAAGCAGCGCAATGTCATCAATCTTATGTACGTGCACCCGTAAAATATGTTTTTTACGGAGAATATCCCTGATCACTTTTTCTTCAATTGAAAATTCGATTTCCTCTTTTTTCTTACCTTTGGCTTTTTTCTGCTTTTTAATTTTTTGCGCCACACTGTCCAGCTTGGAACGCAGTAACGATGCGGCCCCCATTCGAGTAGTCGGCCGCTGCCCCTTCCAGCTGGTAGTCGAAACTGAAGGGTTATATCCAAACGCAGCCTTTACGCCAGCCCTTTTTATTAAAGCCTGTGTACTTGTTTTGGCGTAATTACGTATTACTGCTGAAAGACCGCCGATAATATTACCGCTCCCCGGCAGAACGCATGAATACAGAACGCCCGCCTCAACCGCGTTTTGAAACGAAGAATCATCCATCTGAACAGAATCGAGTGCATCAGGCAGAGCCTGTATCGAGTCCATCTGCTCGTTAATTTCTCCTTCATCTGATGGTTCGCCCGCCCGCATCATACCGATATGGGAATGAGCGTCGATAAACGCCGGAGTGATCACTGGAAACTTTCCTAACAGTTTTCCTTTTTTTTCTCCTGAAATACCAACGATCTTATTTCCGGTAAAAAGTAAATAAGAGTTTTTCTTAATCGATTTCCCTGTATAAATTGTTTTCGCAAATATACTGTTCATATGTCCTCCAAATGCCCAAGTATAATCCTGAATATTCTCCGGATCGGTTCTGCCGCGCCCCATAGAAGCTGGTCACCCACAGTAAATGCTGTTAAATATTCCGGTCCCATGTTCAATTTTCTAATCCTTCCGACCGGTACGGTCAATGTACCTGAAACCGCGGCCGGAGAAAGTTTTTTTATTGATTCCTCTTTCGTATTCGGCACAATGGTTGTCCATTGATTCGATTCCGCAATGATGTCTGTAATCTCATCTACGGGAACATCACTGTTTAGTTTTATGGTTAACGCCTGGCTGTGACATCGCATCGTACCAATACGCACGCAAAGCCCATCAACCGGAACCGGCTGCTCTGTTTGAATTATTTTATTTGTTTCAGCAAACCCTTTCCACTCTTCCTTGCTCTGCCCATTTTCCATGGGTTTGTCAATCCAGGGAATCACGCTGCAGGCAAGAGGCGCCCCGAAATTTGAAATCGGGAATGATTCGTCATTTATTGTGCTGGTGACCTGCCGATCAAGAGCCAGGATCGCTCCGTTCGGATCTTTCAGGTAACTCCCGGAGTCTTTTCCGACCCTGGCCATCTGTTCCACGAGTTCACGCATGTTTTTGGCACCGGCCCCGGAGGCTGCCTGGTAGGTCATTGAGGTCAGCCACTCTATCAGATTATTCTTAAATAAGCCCGATATCGCCATTAACATCAAACTGACCGTGCAATTGCTTCCGATATAATTTTTGACACCGGAGGATAAGCCCCGGTCAATCACATCCCTGTTTACGGGGTCCAGTACGATGATCGCGTCATCTTCCATACGAAGTGTTGAAGCGGCATCGATCCAGTACCCATTCCATCCGTACTTTCTGAGTTTAGTATATACTTCTTCAGTATAACTACCGCCCTGACATGTGATGATAATGTCAAGCTTTGACAGCTTATCTATATCATATGCGTCTTCAAGACATTTCTCTTCCCCGTCAATGATGGGGCCTTTCTGTCCTACCTGGGATGTGGAAAAAAAGGATGATTCAAATCCGACAAAATCTTCTTCTTCTTTCATTCGGCCTATGAGAACGGAACCAACCATTCCGCGCCAGCCAACAAATCCTGCTCTAACCATCTTACAGCTCCTTTTAAAATCAATTTTCCATAGATAGACTTATACAATAGAAGAAGGCGTAATGAATGTCAAGATCATGAGAAAACACACAGGAATTCCCGGTGAGCGTTTTGAAAAACAGCAAAAGCACTGCATATGTCAAACCGTTATCATTAACCGTAGGAGTACTCCACCGTGGTTACCCCGTCTGTGAATACGCGCCATATTGGGTACCCACAAGGGGCACCCCTACGAGAGGATAGTTTTATTGGTCAACCACCCTAAAAGCTCACTTGATCCCTAATAATTTTATCAACCAATTGCAAAAGACCCTTATTATTACGGACTATGTTCTATCTGATCATACTGTTGCCAAGTCTTTAGAAAAAATGTATAGAAAATGAAAAGGAGTATCCCCATTATGGCAAAACCTCATGAGTTTTCTTTTCGTCAAACAAAATCAGGAAAAGTCTTTATATACTGGAGAGGAAAGCAGGTCATGATATTAAATGACCCGGAATCTAAAAAATTCCTGAGAAAAATAAGTGGCCGGGACGATGAACAGGCACAGCTGATCATGGCAAAAATCACAGGTAATTTCAAAAGAGGGAACGAGCGAGTGACAACTGAGAAAGGAAAAAACCGTTGAAAGACAAATCCGAACTCATAAGTTACGATGATATTGTTGCGGCACAGCAGATCATCAAAAACCGTCTGCATCGTACGCCATTGGTTGAATCTTCCTATCTTGGTGGTCTGGCCGGTGTCAAACTCTTTTTTAAATTGGAACTGTTTCAAAAAACCGGTTCTTTCAAACCCAGGGGAGTATTTAATAAACTTCACACCCTTGATGATAAAGAAAAACAAAAGGGCGTCATCAGCCTGTCCGCTGGTAATCATGCCCAATCCCTTGCCTGGGCAGCGTCACAATCGAATATTAAATCCACTATCGTTATGCCGGATACAGCCGCGGAATCTAAGGTTAAAGCCACGATAGGCTACGGGGGAAAAGTTGTTCCGGTTAAGGGCAATCTGCTTGACACCTGTCTGACCATTCAAAAAGAGCAGGATTTGATCATGATCCACCCTTTTGACGATCCCCTGATTATCGCGGGGCAAGGAACCATCGGTATTGAAATCATAGAGGATCTGCCCGATGTAAATATGGTCATAGCCGGTATCGGCGGTGGAGGGCTGATAGCCGGAATTTCCAGTGCGATAAAAGCAAAAAAACCGGTAGTCAAAATCATCGGTGTGGAACCGGATGGTGCTTCTGCAATGAATCAAAGCCTTAAACGTGGAGAACCGGTGCATCTTAAAACGACAAATACAATCGCCGATGGGTTAGCCGCCCCCTTTGCAGGCCATCACACACTGGCTCATGTAAAGGAACATGTTGATCAGGTGGTCACCATATCGGACGATGAAATCCTCATCGCCATGCGGCTCATATTTGAACGATGCAAGGTTACAGCCGAACCGGCTGCCGCCGCAACACTGGCCGCATTGCTTTCAGGGAAAATAAACATTCCTAAAAAATCTAAAGTTGTCTGCGTGCTGAGCGGGGGGAATGTTGATATGGCTCGGTTAAAAACTCTTCTTTGACGGTCTCGTAAAAAGTCCAACTTCTGCGTTGTGCTGCATTTCGCAATCATTCAACGTACAATAAGTACGCTTCATGATTACGAAATTTGCACGCCTTGAATTTGAACTTTTTACGAAACCGTCTCATTCGGACTTTTTACGAGACCATCTTCTTTAACAATCCAGAAATCACGAATAGTGCATGGCATCAATGTAATACCGCGAATATACCCCTCATTCCCGCGGAGGCGGTAATGACTATCCCGCATTTCTCACAAGCTTTCGTATCGTCTCAAATCATTATTTTTCATATTATTCAATCGTTATAGAAGCCCGTTAATGATTTTGGCCAGCGTAATGATACCCTCTTCAATCTCTTCACTCCAGGGATTCCCGCAGCTGATGCGAATAAAATTTTTGTAACTTTTACTGCCGGAACATAAAAAACCCGGCATGATCGCGATCTTCCGTTTTCTTGCTTCCTCGTATATTTCCACTCCGTCTAATTTCTCATCCAGCTGTACCCAGAGTATCAGCCCCCCTTCAGGTGCCGTGATTTTAGTGTTTTTAGGAAAATATCGGGCAATCGCAAGAGCCATATTTCTAACCTGATTTTTCAATGCGGTTCTAAGCCTTCTTAGATGCCGGTCATAATGACCGTTTTTTAAAAATTCTGAAATAATAAACTGATTCATTGTGGGCGATGCGATGGAACTGTTTAGTTTAAACCGTTTGACTTTTTCCAGAAAAACCCCGGGCATGGCCCAACCCACTCTCAACCCCGGAGACAGTGTTTTTGAGAAGGAAGAACAGTAAAGTACAAGTCCTTTCTTATCAAATGCCTTCAGCGGTACCGGTCGTGTTTTACCGAAATGCAGGTCACCGTGGATATCGTCTTCAATCACGGGAATATTTCTATTGTTCAGCAGGTTGACAAGTTCTATCTTTTTGGATTCAGGCATGACATACCCCAGGGGATTGTGAAAATTGGGCACGAATATACATGCTCTGACATCATTTTTCTCCAAAGCCTTTCTCAAGGACTCCAGTTCAATTCCGCTTATAGGATCGGTTGCTACCTCCAGGGCAAACATGTTTAAATCTTCTATGATCTGCAAAAACCACGGATAAGTCGGAGATTCAACAACGATAGTATCTCCGGTATTGGCGACCGCCTGCAGACAAAGACTGACCGCTTCGATGCACCCGTTGGTAATCACTATTTCATCAACTGTTGAATTCTGAATGTAACCCAGAGACCTTTTGGCCAGCTGCCGGCGAAGCTGATAATTACCAGCCGGATTTTCATATTTTGTGATGATATCCTTTAAATTACTGTTTGAAATGGTTTTCACCGGTCTGAATAACTGTTTGTAGGGCAGCAGATCAGGCACAACACTGGTTCCGCCAAGCTGCAGCATGGCCGGATCGCTCATTGCTTCTACAATCGAATAAGCCATTGAATCAATGGTCACTTTCCTGGGAACCGCCAAGGGTTTCTTCATTTCCGGGCTTGTTAGAATCTGACGCAAAAGGGGTTTAACGTAATATCCGGATTTCTCCCGTGGTTCAACCACACCGCGTTTTTCAAGTTCGATATAGGCCTGATAAACAGTTGTAATACTGAACCCTGTCTGATCATGCAGTTTCCTGATTGAAGAAAGCTTTTCTCCAGCCTTATAGACCCCTTCCATGATTTTATTTTCTATTTCATCGGCAAGCCTGAGATATCTAAAATTCGGTTTGAATTCGGCCTGTGTGGAAGTTTTCATTCTGCCGCCCCCATCTGTTATGTAAATATATTTAACAATCTGTATCTGTTATTATTTATCAAATGCGTTATCTTTGTACAAGTGCAAATGCGGCACAGAGGAATAATGTTAAAAAAATTTGAAATACAGGATCAAATCAGAGACGGATTTACTGCAAACCTGCCGGTGGCTGCCAGCGTCGCTGCGTATGGAAGCGTATTGGGTGTGCTGGCGATACAAAAAAATGTCAGCTGGATAGAACTCTTACTGATGAACATTTCCATTTTTGCCGGATCATCTCAATTTGTCATGGTCGATATGTGGCAATCGAAACTTCCGGTCATCGAAATTACACTAGCGGTTCTGGCAATCAATTTTCGATATCTGCTGATTGGCGCTTCCCTGCGTCCCATATTCAGGGGAACATCCCTTGGGCACAAGTTCAGGATGATGCACCTGGTCGCGGATGAAAATTGGGCCATGACACTGGCCGCGAGTCGAAAAGGTAACGTTTCTTCCGGATATTTATTCGGCGGCGGGCTCTGTATCTTGTCGGCCTGGTGCATCGGTACAATATCCGGTCACAGACTTGGTGCGTTTGTTCAAAACCCCGAAGCGTTTGCCCTTGATTTTGCATTTATTGCCGTATTTACCGCCCTAACCATCAGCCTGTGGAGAGGAAAGACAGATATTCTTCCCTGGATCACGGCCGTGATTCTCGCGATTATTTCTGAAAAGATGCTGCCCGGGAAGTGGTATATTATTGTTGGCGGTATTGGCGGCGCCCTGATTCCGATTTTTTCTAAGAAAAAAGAAAAATAATATGTACCACTTATAGCAGCGAATGATTGGAACTCATGATAGGATCTGAAATAAACATGCCGGCCCTGATTACGATTGCTGCGGCTGCGATTATTACGTATATATTACGAATCGGCGGCCTTCTTCTTTCTGATAAATTACCGCGTACCGGAAACGTCAAAACGTTTATGGATACGCTCCCCGGAACGATCCTGATTTCCCTTGTAGCACCTGGAATTATTGCGGCAGGTTTCTGGGGTTTGATTGCGGCATTTTTCACGGGGTTATGTGCATACAAAACCGGAAATGTCTTTATGTCGATGCTCATCGGTATCGGAATTATTATTCTTCAGCGTAACTTTTTATAGGGAAAATCTATAAAACACTACAAAATTGACCCAAATGGTTTCATAAATCGCCCGCCAAAGCCCCCTTTGAGGATTTTCCGATATCAATTATTTTTTTCCCAAAATACATCTTTGTCTCGTATTTTGATATATTCTGAATCATGGCCATCAGGTTTTTTAATTTGTCTACCTGCTGGATGATGGACATCACCCGTTTGAAATTTGGGTCTTCATTATCGATATCCTTACTTAATGCCTCACTATACCCATAAATCACCTGCAGGGGCTGTATCATTTCATTTAAAACTCCACCAGCCATCTCAAAAATGCCTTCAAGTTTTGTTTTTAACAACCGTTTTTCGGATTCCACAGCCTTTTCACTAATATCCCGGTAGATTGATTGAACAATAGGGATATCATCAATAAATGTTTTTAAAGCTGTAACATGCAGTGTTTTAGTACCGCCGGAATTTACCGAAATTTTGACCTCATTATTAAAAGAACCAAAACTTTCAATGTTTTCATTGAAAAGATCGATATAATATTCAGCGTCTTTTGTATTAAATATGCTCGATATTTGCTGACCAATCAATTCATCTTTTGATTTTTCAAATAATGTCTCCGACGCTTTATTACAGTTTATAAATATTTTTGCGGGCCAGTCAATTAACATGATCGCATCGGGTGCCTGATCAAATAAAAGCCTGAATATATCACGTTTTTCTTCCACACGCTCTCCTGGTTCTAATTAGAAACGGTCGATCATTAAAATAAAAAAAAGCCGGGCTGTCTTTTTCAAAGACGGCCCAGCTTTATCACATTTCCAAGGCAACTCGGCCATCTCGAACAAGATCCGTAGTTTTCCGTCCCCCGGTCACCCGGAGTTTGGCTTTGTCTTCGTATTATTTTGTATAATTCAAAGTGTACTTTTGTATACCTTATAGACACATCTGAATTAAATAATCAAGTAAAAACAGCGCCACAATCAAAAAAAAAATTAATGATGAAAAAATCGTGTCATCTGGGTTAAATAGGATGACAAAAATATCGGGATAGAATATATTGATTAATCCCCGATTCAATCCGATCCCACAGGATTAGAAACCCGAAGGGAAAATTAAAACGAATTGTAATTATAGCGGCTTCTAATGAGGAGGCAATATATCCATGCTTGCAATTAAAAAATATAGTGTTGGTGTGCTAGTCATATTTATGCTTGTTGGTCTTTGTACCGCACAAGAATCGATTTCCAATCTTAAAATCGATGTCAAAGAGTTCACTCTTGATAATGGAATGCTTTTCTTAATTGTGGAAAGACATTCAACGCCGCAGGTCGCGTGTAAGGTAGCCGTTCGGTCCGGTTCCGCCCATGAAGAGTCAGGAAAAACCGGCGTCGCACACATGCTGGAGCACATGCTGTTTAAAGGCACTAAAAACTTCGGCTCTCTTGATTATACACGGGACGAGGCCCTGCAGCAGCAAATCGAAAACGCCTATCAAACCGTTCTGGAGGAACAACAAAAACGTCATCCGGATAACAGCCTGATTAAAAGTAAACGTGCTGAAATGGATAATCTGAGAACACAGGTTCAAAACATCTATATCCCGCAGGCATTTTCATCACAACTTTCCAAAAATGGTTCAATCAATATTAACGCGTCTACAACTCAGGATCAAACAAGATATTATTTGTCTGTTCCCTCTGATATGATTGAACAATGGTTTTCAATAGCCAGTGAGCAGATATTCGAACCGGCCTGGCGTGAATTTTATGTTGAAAAAGAAGTTATCGAGCGGGAATGGGCATACCGCTATGTCAACAGCCCGGGCGGAGCAGCGTGGTTTGATCTTTACGCTACCGCGTTTACGGCTCATCCCTATCGGAACCCAGTCATCGGCTGGAAAGCGGATATAGACAAGTTTAATACAACTGATGCGATTGCCTTTCATAAAAAATTCTATACGCCTTCAAACTCAGTCTGTGTACTTGTTGGGGATATAACGGCAGAACGGGCCCAACAGTTCGCAGAGACCTATTTTAGCCGTTATCCTTCCGGAAAGCGAAGTACTGAAACCGTAACATTGGAACCGGAACAGCAGGGACCCCGTAAAAGTATCCGCTTTCTCAAAGGCGCCCGGACCCCCCTGATTCGAATCGGTTACCATGGTGCCAGGATGGGAACCGATGATTTTTACGCCATAGATGTCATGACCATGATCCTCAGCCATGGCCGCAGCGCCCGAATGACACAGAACATCACAAACAAAGGACTGGCTGTCAGCGCCTGGGCATATAATCCGGATAATCGATACGGCGGTTTAATTTTTCTGGGCGGTTCACCCAATGAACCCGGGTTCGTAAAAAAGAAAGGCTTAACCGAAGACGAAAAACGGAAGCTTTATATTTCGGATTGTGAAGCACTTGAAGATTTACTAACCGGTGAAATTGACAAAATGAAAACCCAGCTTGTTTCTAAAAATGACCTTGAAAGAATAAAAAAACTCAACCGTCGTGGTTTTCTTGATCGGATGCGAAGTAACGAAGATCTCGCGGGAATGCTGGCTGATCTTGAAATAGAAGTCGGGTGGCGATATCTTAACAGTTACCTTAAAAAACTTGCTGAAATCACGCCTGAAGATATTAAGAGGGTGGCCAACACATACTTCCGCACGGAAAATAAAACGACTGCGTATGTAATCCCCGGCGGAAAACCGGAACAGCCTCCGCAAAGGTACACTGAAAACCGATCGGTCAGTACAACGGCCGCCGCGAAACTTTCCGCCCCAGATACTTTTGAAAACCATTCGATCTATCCCACACCTGAAAAATGGAAACATCCGCTTTCTTTTAGCCGAAGTCCCCAAAAAATTAATTATACGAAAGCAAAGAAAACAAGGTCCGGAAAAACAATCGTTTTCTTTCTTCCGGACCGTGAACTTCCCTTAATTGATCTTGCTATCCTGGTTAAGGCGGGCAGTGTGGATATTCATGAAAGTCAAACCGGGTTGACCGGACTGATGAACCGTTCACTGATTCGAGGAGGTACGGATAAACACTCTCCCTCCAGGCTTGCGCGTCTGATAGATGAAAATGCCATACAATTATCCATTTCCGTGGGTGAAGAATCGTCTGTGATCAACTTATCTGTGATCAAAGAAGACTGGGAAAAAGGACTGGCCCTTCTCCAGGAAATCATTACACAGCCGGCTTTCGATTCTAAGATATTTGAGGCGGTTAAAAAGCAGATGCTGACTTCCTTGAAACGGGAAGGCGGTGACGCGCAGACAGTGGCCATGAGGGAGGGATCCATATGGCATTTCAAAGGACACCCATATGGCCGTGATCCTCTTATCGGGCTTAAAACCATACCCAATCTCACACAAAAAGACCTCAAACATTTTCTCCACACATATTTTGTACCCTCAAATATGGTCATCGCTGTTTCAGGTGATATTTCCAAAAAAAGAGCCGTATCCGGACTGAAAAATTTTTTTAAAACCCTGCCTCAAAAAAACGCCCCTGTTCGTCACCTTTCAGAGCCAAAAAAAACGTCACCGGTTTTGGCCTTGATACATAAGCCCGGTCAGGTTCAATCTCAAATCATCTTCAGACTGCGAGGACTGAAACGCACCCACCCTGATTACTGGAAAATGCGTTTACTAACCGAACTTTTTGGGGGTGACGATTCCCTGATGTATAAACGCCTAAGGGATGATCTCGGTTTGGTATACTCGGCCGGATTCGTCCAGTCTTACAAATGGAACGCGGGCATCCTGCTCGGTTATATCGGATGCAAGGCAGACACTACCGCAACAGCACTTTCAGAAACAGTGACGATCATGAAATCCCTAAGGAACGATATTCCTGAAAAGGATCTGGAACTCAAACGGCTCGATGCTCTGAATAGCTTTGTTTTTAACGTGGATACGCCTTTTCAGCTCGTACAGGTATACAGCAGATATCACATGAGAAAGGAACCTTTAAACACTCTTGAAAAAATCCAGGACGCGTATTTATCCGCCACAAAAAAAGAGCTTCAAAAACTCGCAATCCAACTCTTAGATCCATCAAAACTTCAGATCATCATTGTTGCGGATAAAACGACACCCGTGCTTGATAACGGCTCCAGGATAACCCTTGAACAGAATCTTAAAAAACTGGCTGAAGATCTTGGATTACCGTTTCAGGAAATCGCGCTGCGTTAAAAACACACAGTTTACATTATTGATGGTTTCGTAAAAAGTCCGAAATAGACGGTTTCGTAAAAAGTTCAAATTCAAGGCGTGCAAATTTCGTAATCATGAAGCGTACTTATAGTACGTTGAATGATTGCGAAATGCAG
>JAUVGT010000345.1 GCA_030593645.1 Deltaproteobacteria bacterium | reverse complement strand
AAAGTCCGAATTAGACGGTTTCGTAAAAAGTTCAAATTCAAGGCGTGCAAATTTCGTAATCATGAAGCGTACTTATAGTACGTTGAATGATTGCGAAATGCAGCACAACGCAGAAGTTGGACTTTTTACGAAACCGTCAAGTTTCGTAAAAGCTGATGATGCTATTCCATAGCACCACGACAACCGTGTTGTTACACAACACTATGGCTCAACTCAGCTTTATAACCACAAAATTTCTACAGCATGGAGCTTAAAATGGCTGATTCAGATACACAATCCGGAAAATATGATTTACTCACCCAATTGTTCGAACTGATCAACACATCATCCAAACAGGAGCAGTTTACAATTTTAAAACACCTGCTCAAGGATCACATTGATTCTTATTTATTTAAAATTATTATTGATCTTCCGGCAGATCAGCAAACACTATTGCATGAACAGTTACAAACAGACCATTTTAAAGAAAAAGATATGGAAGATCAGGCATCACAGACCATCGACCTCGATGAAAGAGAAGCCCCCCGTAAACCATGCCTGCTGTCTGTTGATTTTTCCACAGAGGATATTTCTCATAACGATATTGTCCGGGATATCAGCATCGGAGGATTATTCATAGAAACAGGCGCGGCCATCTCCATTGGAAGAGAGCTGGAACTCAATTTCCAGATCCCGGATTCGTCTGAAACCATGAAGGTTAGCGGCAAGATCGTCTGGAAAAATGAAAATGGTGTCGGCTTACAATTCAATAACCTCAATAAAGAACAGGCTGAATTGATCAAACACTATACAGACGAGCAAAAGGAACAAGAGTAAAAAAGGCGGGCCTCGGACCCTTGAATCCTTTCACTTACAGCTCCTCCAAAAGCCTCTCATGAATATTATCAAACCCACCGTTGGACATCACCAGGATCAGGTCACCCGGTTTTGCTTTATCTTTCAAAAAATCGATGATCGATTCGGTTTCGGAAAAAAAATAAGCGTCTTTATTTAGTTTTTTCAAATCATCTGCCAGCTTTTCCGAAGAAAACCTGATTTCCACTGGTATTTTTTCAAGCATGGAAGGTTTACGGATACAAATGAGATCCGCTTTATCAAACGAGCGGGGATAAACATCCTGGAATACATTCCTCATACTGGAATTTGTTCTGGGTTCAAATACGGCGATAATGCGTCCATCAGGGAAAAATGGTTTGACGGCATTTATGGTTTCGCGGACCGCGGTGGGATGATGGGCAAAATCATCCATCACGGTGATCCCATTTTTCGTTCCCCTGATTTCCTGACGCCTTTTAGGAGTCTGAAATGTTTCAAGCGCGTCCGCTATGACGGAACTTTCTATGTGCAAGTGGTCAGCCGCGGCAATAGCTGAAAGGGTGTTCAGCAGGTTATGCTCACCCATGAGCCCTGTTTTATAGTTTCCAACCTGCCGGCCATCTTTAAAAACATCAAAATATGACATGTCGTCATTGAATCGAACTTGTCCGATACGCCATATTGATTTTGGATCTTTACCGTATTTTTCAACAGTGCACGCCCGGTTTTTAATAAGATCATTGATATTATCATCATTGTCACAGGCAACCAGCAGACTTTTTTCAGACAACCCGGATATTAAAGATCCAAAAGCTTCCCGCACATGATCCAGGTCATTGAATATATCCGCGTGGTCAAACTCCACACTGGTCAGAATCGTTATAGCCGGATCATAGTGCAGAAATTTTGGGCCCTTGTCAAAAAAAGCGGTATCATATTCATCCCCCTCAATGACCAAATATTCACCTTTGCCGAGGCGGTAATTACTGTTAAAATTTCTCAGAATCCCGCCGATCATAAACCCGGGATCAAAGCCCGCCTTTGCCAGAATCCAGGCAATGATCGAAGATGTTGTTGTTTTTCCATGGGTTCCTGTAACCAGAATCGTTTTCTTACCTTCTCCCACGAAGCGGTTCAGTGCCTGCGGCATTGAACAAAAATAAAACCCCATTTCCAGCATTCTGACCACTTCAGGATTGTCTTTTGATACCGCGTTCCCGACAATAACCAGGTCAGGGCCGTATGAAATATTTGCTCCATTGAAACCATTGAAAATTTCAATGCCCTTTTCCTGTAAAAAAGTACTCATGGGTGGATATACTTTTTGATCCGAGCCTGTAATTTCAAAACCAAGGTCTTTCAGCATGCAGGCAAGGGCTCCCATGCCTGTACCGCACACCGCGATCAGATGAATGGTTTGCACTCCTTCCGGTATCCTGTTTTTCAACAAATCCATTTACGGTTATCCTCTTCTATTGGAAACCATTCTTTTATTTTTTAAGAATGATGGTCTCGTAAAAAGTCCGAATGTGACGGTTTCGTAAAGAGTTCAAATTCAAGTCGTGCAATATTTGTAATGATGAAACGTACTTATCGGACCCGCCCTGTTAAATCTGTCTTTTTATTTAACCGGGGCGTTGAATCATTGCAAAATGCAGCACAACGCAGAAGTTGGACTTTTTACGAAACCGTCAAGAATAGATCGAGCGAAGCGACATCATCATTCGACGTTCAACGTTGGACGTTCGATGTTCGACGTTCATCTTTTTTTGGTTCGACGTTCATCTTGTCTTCTGCCACAAATACAGAATAAAATCCCCAACATTACATCCATTATGTCATCGCCTGATTTAGCCGTTCAACTCACCAAACACTTCATTTGCGGCTGAAATAGTCGTGTCAATATGTTCAGGAGTATGGGCAGCGGAAACAAAGCCGACCTCAAATTGAGAAGGAGCAAGATAGATCCCCCGGTTTCGCATACCTTTATAGTATTCGGTAAACATCTCAAGATTACTGGTTTTTGCGTCTTCAAAATGATTGACTTCCCTGTCCGTAAAAAACATGCCCAGTATTGATCCGATCCTTCCCATGGATACGTTAATATAATTGCTGTCCGCCGCGGCTTTCAAACCGCCGGCCAGACGCTCCGCGTTTTGATCAAGATTTTCATAAAATCCCGATTTACGGATTTCTTTCAGTGTGGCAATTCCGGCGGTCATGGCAATCGGGTTGCCTGATAAAGTACCGGCCTGGTACACAGGGCCCTGGGGTGCCATCTTTTCCATAATCTCCTTTTTCCCGCCATAAGCACCCACCGGCAGACCGCCCCCGATGATTTTTCCCAGGCAGGTCAGATCCGGCATGATCCCATATAATGACTGTGCTCCGCCGTATGCCACTCTGAAACCGGAAATCACCTCATCAAAAATCAGGAGGCTGCCGTTTTTCTCCGTCTCTTCCCGAAGTGTTTCAAGAAAACCGGTCGCAGGAAGTACAAGTCCCATATTCGCTGCCACGGGTTCAAGAATGACACACGCGATTTTATCCCCGTGAGTATTCATGGCCTGTTTAAAACTTTCCAAGTCATTGTACGGCAGGGACAGGGTTTTTTCCGCAAACGCGTTGGGTACACCCGGACTTCCCGGGATACCCAGTGTGGCGACTCCTGAACCGGCCTCCACCAGGAGGGCGTCCGCGTGCCCATGATAACATCCGTCAAATTTTATGATCATGTCCCGTCCTGTAAACCCGCGTGCAAGTCTCACAGCACTCATGGTCGCCTCAGTGCCCGAATTGACCATCCGGACCATATCGATCGACGGTACGGCATCAATAACCATTTCGGCCAGTTCAACCTCAAGATCCGTTGGCGCGCCAAAGCTGGTTCCCCGCTTTAATACAGCACGCACTGCTTCTTCAACCACGGGATTTCTGTGCCCAAGAATCATCGGCCCCCAGGAACAGATATAATCGATATATTTATTCCCGTCCGCGTCAAAAATTTCACACCCTTTGGCACGATCGATAAATACCGGATCAACACCTACAGATTTGCAGGCCCTGACCGGACTGTTCACACCGCCGGGAATGGCTGTAACCGCTTTCTCGAAAAGCTGTTTTGATTTTTCATGAACCATAATATTTGTCCTTTCATCTCATTTTAATTTATTGACTTTTTATTTCGTAAAGGAAAAGGTAGCAGAGGATATAACCAAAATCAAGCAGGGTTTTATACGGTTTTAATTTTCTCTTAAAGACAAATAATTCATGAAGCGGTTGAATAACAATAAACTCCCCGACCCTTCAATTAAATGGTTAATAAAAAATGCAAAAAAACAAACTCATCAAAAAATTATCAAAATTCCTCGATTATGTACTCGGCCGAAATCCCGATGAATTCGGACTGGTACCGGACAAAGATGGTTACGTAAAGATAAAGGAGCTCCTGAAAGCCCTCAATGAAGAAGAAGGCTGGAGATTTGTCAGGAAAGCCCATATCAATGAAATCCTGATCACACTTCCTGACCCGTTAATCGAAACCAAAGACAACCTGATCCGGGCATTAAACAGGGAGAACCTCCCGGAGACCGCACCCGCAGAGGACCTACCAAAACTGCTCTACACCTGCATCAGGAGAAAAGCCCAGCCCTATGTAATGGAAAATGGAATATCCCCCATGGGCCGCGGGCATGTTATACTGTCCTCGGACAGTGATCTCGCGGAAAGGATGGGAAAGAGGATTGATGCGTCCCCGGTCCTTTTAACGGTAAACGTGGAAGATTCAATCAAAAAGGGAACAATGATTTTACAATTCGGCAAAACTCTCAACCTGGCCAAATTGATTCCAGCCAGATGTTTTACAGGCCCTCCCCTTCCTAAGGAGATGCCTGAACCCAAAAAGAAAGGGTTGGAAAAAGAAGCGGATTCAAGAAAAAACCCCGGCAGCTTTCTCATGGATTTACATGATGAAAAACCATACCAAAAGAAGACAAAGCGGAAAGGAAAATCGAGCGAAATTGAATGGAAAAAAGACCGGAGACAGCAGAGAAAACAGAAAAAGAAGTGGTAAAAAAGAAGGGTTCGAGGATTCAAGGATTCGAGGGTTCGAGTGAAAAAACCTGTAGGGGCATTTATCGGAATTCGGGGTCGGTATCGCAATCGTCTTTATTTCACTTTTAACTTGCTTCTTCGCCCTTACACCCCTTGAACCCTTGAATCCCTTTTCTATAATATTACCAGTCAATCACAAAAAAATATTTGACACAGGTATTTTTAATTGGTAATAAATACGATTTTTAAGCAACCCCAAATGGGCCGTTAGCTCAACTAGGTAGAGCACCTGACTCTTAATCAGTAGGTTGAAGGTTCGATTCCTTCACGGCCCACCAAAATCAAAAAGGTTCAACCCCATTATGAGGTTGAACCTTTTTTAGTCTGTTGTGGATATTTATTCTATATTATATTCGGGGATAATAGAAAATCTATCAGGTTGATCCGCTGAATTCCTTCAACATCATTCCCAAAAACCGAATCCATACTGATTACATATTTCGGATAATTATCCCTGATTGAACTCAGAACTGAAAA
>JAUVGT010000340.1 GCA_030593645.1 Deltaproteobacteria bacterium | reverse complement strand
AAGTCCGAATTAGACGGTTTCGTAAAAAGTTCAAATTCAAGGCGTGCAAATTTCGTAATCATGAAGCGTACTTATAGTACGTTGAATGATTGCGAAATGCAGCACAACGCAGAAGTTGGACTTTTTACGAAACCGTCAATTTATATCTTAGTATAATTCCTTTTACCATGCTTTTCAAGGCAGTGTTGACTTGAAATTAAAAGAATTCTTGAACTTTTACCCATGAGAGCATATATTTAACACTCACCAACCGAAGGAAAATACTCATGACTTCAAACACCCATAAGAATTTGAGCGATGCTATATTATCAAAAAGCAAAACCTATTTTGACCCTGCGCATCGAAAGGTTAAAATTCTTGAGGATAAAGAGGCATTAAAAATTGCGGCTGACCACGACTGCTCGATCCATGATATATATGTTAACGCATTAAGCTTGGGAATATGGCCCTATCGATATGTTCGCAACCAGAATGGTGTTTCAATCGAGGAGCAGCTCAAGCTTGCACAATCGCAGATTTCAGTGGTCGGCTCAGGCGGCCTCGGCGGCACAGTCATCCTGCTTCTCGCCCGAATCGGAATCGGTACTCTTGTTATCATTGATTATGATCATTTTGATGAAACCAATCTGAATCGTCAGGCAATCTCCAGCATGTCATCAATCGGTAAATCAAAATCAGAAGAAGCTGCCAAAATGGTCAAAGCGATTAATCCGGGTGTGATTGTTAAACCCTATCAAAATAAAATCGATTCATCCAATGCGTCTGAGCTGCTGAAAGGCTCAAAGCTTGTGGTAGACGCGCTGGACAATATTCAGGATCGTCTCCTGCTCGAAAAGATTGCCCGGAGTCTTGGTATCCCGTATGTTCACGGAGCCATTGCCGGTTTTGACGGCCAGGTCATGACAATTTTCCCCGAAGATCCGGGTCTAAAACAGTTATACGGGGAGAAAGCGCCTGAACCAAATGATCCTGAAAGGCCGGAAGCGGTCATGGGTGTGCCCGCCCTGACACCGTCTTTAATCGCGACTTTACAGGCGACAGAGGTAATAAAAATAATACTCAATCGCGGACGTATCCTGAGAAATCGAATGATTCACATCGATCTTGAAACAACCCGTTTTAACGAGTTTAAGTTTTGACGGTCTCGTAAAAAGTTCAACTTCTGTGTTGTGCTGCATTTTGCAATCATTCAACGTACTATAAGTACGCTTCATCATTACAAAATTTGCACGCCTTGAATTTGAACTCTTTACGAAACCGTCTAATTCGGACTTTTTACGAGTTCACCAAGTTTTAAAATCATTTTAATCACAAAGTTCAAATAGCGCTGCAGCACCCATTCCTCCTCCCACGCACATCGATTCTACACCATATTTTACACCTTTTGTCTTCATATTAGCCAGAAGTGTCGCGCATAGTTTCGCGCCGGTACATCCCAATGGATGTCCCAGGGCAATCGCGCCGCCGTTGATATTAATCTTTTTCATATCCAGCCCAAGCTCCCGGATACAATATAATGCCTGTGATGCAAATGCCTCATTAATTTCATAAAGACCCACATCTTTAATATTGACACCGGAACGTCTCAAAAGTTCCGGTATCGCATAATAGGGTCCCACACCCATCTCATCCGGCTTACACCCCACAGTGGTATAATATTTCAGTTTGGCAATGGGCGATATTCCAAATTCTCTGACTTTTTCTTCTGACATAATGACAGTGGCGGCGGCACCATCTGTTGTTTGCGATGAATTCCCCGGGGTAACGGAACCATCTAATGCAAATACAGGCTTCAACTGGGAAAGTCCTTCAATCGTAGTCGAATCCCTGATACCATCATCGACCTTCTGAATAAATGTCTCTTTTTGATATGTCCCGTCTTTCTTCTCCACAAACCTTACAGCCGGCGTGGGTACCAATTCGGCGAATAAATTCTCCGCCCTTGCTTTCGAGGCCTTCATTTGAGAATGATATGCAAATTCATCCTGATCTTCTCTGGATATTTTATATCGGTTTGCCACATTTTCCGCGGTGATCCCCATAGAAGCATACAGTTCGGCATGATTTTTTGTATGCTCAGTGTGCGGTCTCGGCATATATCCTCCCAGCGGTACATATGTCATGGATTCCAGACCGCCTCCGATGGTAATATCCGACCACCCTGACATGACTCTCAAAGATGCCATGGAAATTGCTTCCAGCCCCGACGCACAGAAACGATTAATAGTGGCTCCTGAAACTTCCACAGGAAATCCGGCGATCTGGTTCACCAGTCTTCCAACGTTCAAACCCTGTTCCGCCTCCGGAAAAGAACAACCAATCATGATATCTTCAACATCCTTTTTTTCAAGGCCTTCTGTTTTCTCTACCACAGTGGATAAAATAAAGGATAAAAGGTCTTCCGGCCGCGTATCTTTAAAAGCACCCTTATTTCTCTTGCATCCCGGGGTTCTTATTGATGTAACGATATATGCATCTCTCATATTATTTCCCTCCTGTACGGGTCTGTCATGCTGCCAAGCTTGACTTTCTCGTAAAAAGTCCAAGTTAGCGCTGACGCTTCACTTCGTGTCTTAAGGGCTCGCGCAAAAATAACTTCACATTTTAAGGGACGAATCATCTCATTCGGCTACGTTGCAAAAGCTCGAAATATGCTTGATATTTCTGCGCTTTTGCGCCTTGCCGACTGAGCGCCTCGACCCTTAAAATTTGTGAATTTATTTTAGCACGAACCCTAAGTTGTGCTGCATGTTGCAATCATTCAACGTACACATTAATTTCTAAGCGGTTTACCTGTTTTGAGCATATGCTCGATCCGGTCGATTGTTTTCTCTTCTTTTGCGAAATCAATAAAAGCTTCTCTTTCCAGCTTCAGAATTACATCTTCATTTACTTTACTGCCGGTCCGCACATCTCCACCGCTAATGACATAGGCTATCCGCTTTGCAAGGAATACGTCATATTTACTGACAAATTTTGCTTCCTGCATGTTAAACAATTCTGCGTTGATCATACCCTGCCCTGATTCGCCAAGCACTTTGTACTTCCGTTTTATAGGCGGCCGATACCCGTCACCAACCATCCTTAATACTTCTTTTTTCGCTTCTCCAATCAGGTAATCTCTGTTGAAAACAATTCTGTCGGATATTCCAAGAAAACCATTCATCCTCGCATCCGCTGCCGATGTTGAAATTTTGGCCATGCCGATGTTCATAAATACAGGAATAAAAAACTTTGCTAAATCAACATCGGTAACAGATTCCGGTATTGAACGGGTGAACCTTTTCCAAAGGTTCATACAACCGCCTCCGGCTGGAATCAACCCCACACCGATTTCAACCAGCCCCATATACAGCTCAGCATGCGCTACGATTTTATCTGAGGCCAGGCAAACTTCGCATCCTCCCCCCAGGGTAATTCCATATGGAGCCGCAACAACAGGAAACGGCGCGTACTTTCCTTTCTGAAGGGTTGTTTGCAGTTTTTCTATCATTTTTTCCAGATCCGTAAACTTTTTCTCCTTTATTGCACCGGCCACTTCGGAAAGGTCTGCCCCGGCAGAAAACGCTCCAGGCATACCGCCTGCCTGGTTTCCAATAACCAGACCTCTGCCGTTTTGATCGATATAATCTAAAATATCATTCGTAAAATCGATCATTTCTCCATTCAACGCATTCATTTTTGTGTGAAACTCAAGACAAAAAACACCGTCATCAATATCGATCAGCGAAGCGGACCGACAGGATTTAACAACCCCGCCTGTATCTTTCTTTGGCTTCAACGATATAATATTATCACTGATCGCCCGCTCATGATAATCATGATCAGAAAAATCGTAATAAAAGGTTTTTCCTTCTATTGTTTTATAAAATGACGTATTCCCGGACTGAAGCATTTCAGTAATTTTTTGAGGCACCGTAATCCCATCTTGTTTCATCTTTGAAACAGATTCTTCCAGACCCATTGCATCCCATGTTTCAAAAGGTCCCATTTCAAAATTAAATCCCCATTTCATGGCACGATCGACTTCAACGATTGTATCTGAAATCTCAGGTATCCGGTTGGCAGCGTAAACCAGGTTATGCGCCACAGTCGCCCACGCAAACTTCGCGCCTTTATCGCTCCCGTAAACGACCGCCTTGATACTTTCATTTAATGATTTACCCTTTTTCGCGTTTTTCAGACATTTAAAGTTCGGCTGATCATATTCTTCATATTCCAGCGTTTCAGGATTAATGACCGTGCGTATTATCTTCCATTCCGGCGTGAGATCTGTCTTATAAAAACCGCTCCCGCTTTTTTTCCCGAGAAGCTTCTTCTCAATCATCTTGTTGACAAATTCGGGAATGACAAAGCTTTCCCTGTCTTCGTCGCCATCGATCAGTTCATAAGTATTTCTGGCAACATGCCCCAGTGTATCCAGGCCGACGATATCCGACGTTTTAAACATGGCTGTTTTAGGTCTTCCCATTGCCACTCCGAACAGTGAATCCACCTCTGGAATGGTGAGTCCCTCTTCAAGCATAAACTGCATCGCCTTTACAATTCCCTGCACTCCAATCCTGTTCCCGACAAAGTTCGGAGTGTCTTTTGCCCAGACAATCCCTTTACCAAGAATTCGTTCACCGTAATCCGCCATAAATTCCATAATTTCAGGTAATGTATCCTCCCCGGCTATCAGTTCCAGCAGTCTCATGTATCGTACCGGATTGAAAAAATGGGTCCCCAAAAAATGTTGACGGAATTCCCGGGTTAACTCCTTAGACATTGCTTGCAAGGGGATTCCTGAAGTATTGGAAGAAACAATCGCGCCTTCTTTTCTCAATGGTTCAATCCTCTTTAACAGCTCCTGCTTTATTTCCAGTTTCTCTAATACAACTTCAATTATCCAGTCACAATCAGCGATCTTCTCAAAATCATCCTCCATGTTTCCAATGGTAATCAGATCAACATCACTTTTCTGCATTAAAAGCGATGGGCTGGACATGATAACTGAATCCAGTCCTGCCTTTACAATTCTGTTCCTGACCGAAGGATCCTTTTTTTCATCATCGTTTAAATCGAATGGTACAATATCCAGCAATAAAGTCTTAACACCCGCAGCTGCTAAGAGTGCGGCAATACCCCCTCCCATCACTCCGGAACCGATTACCGCCGCTTTTCTTATTTTCCTGTACATGTTTACCTCCCGGGTAATTTTGTTTGCTTTTTTTGAATGCTTATTCATTTATACTATCTGGAGTCAAATTATCTGTCAAGAATATTTCTGGATATTTTCATATATTTTTGCTGTTTTTTCTTCTATTTACACTAGATCTTCTAAATATTTCGAAAAACCGCAATAAAATTGACATAATTTTCCGATGATTCAAGCATGAATTATCATTCATTTCAAAGCAAAAATCATTCACTTACCCCGCCAATATTCCGTAAATTTAATATTTACAATGTTGACCGCATTTAATAATAATGTTATTATCCCATAAATTGTTAATTCAATCCCTTCCG
>JAUVGT010000289.1 GCA_030593645.1 Deltaproteobacteria bacterium | reverse complement strand
AAAGTCCAACTTCTGCGTTGTGCTGCATTTCGCAATCATTCAACGTACTATAAGTACGCTTCATGATTACGAAATTTGCACGCCTTGAATTTGAACTTTTTACGAAACCGTCTAATTCGGACTTTTTACGAAACCATCAATACTATCTGCTCCATTAAATCAAAAAGAATATTTAAATTAAAAAAAGTACTGTTTTAAAAAATCCACATAATTCGGGTATCCATACCCCGTTTATCTTTTTCGATTCAATAAAAACAGTAGTTAATTCCTATAAAAAATAGGACATTTCCACCATGACAAACGAATTATCATATACTATGGCTGAACGATCATTGTCTGTACCGATGGGAAAAATGGGAATGAATAACGTCAAGCGACAATGTTCTTTAAGAGTCCACCATTAAATTTGCTCAATCTAAAAATGCTGAAATTTTATTATGAATTTACTTTTACCCGGTTGTCGAGCTTGGATAACGGCACCGTGTTCGGAACGGGAGGTTTAACTTTATGGGGAAATATTTATTAATACTATCCGCGATCAGTTGTTTTATTTTCATGGCATGTACGACGATCGATGTCAAGCCCAAGGTGACAGATACAATAAGTAACGGTTTCGGCCTCCATGGACCTGTTGATTATGACAGGAATTGGGATTATGTCCCTCGAACAATTTCAAACAAGAAAGGTAGCCCGTCTGGTTTATCGTTTAAATATATATACAATATTAAATACAGCGGAACTACCATGCACCAGGATTTGATGACGCTTTATATTCCCACCTCAATTTTAGGTACACCAACCGGCAGAAATGATGTTCAGGTTTCAGCGCAACTGGATGTCTATCAGGATAAATCCATTGTGAAATCATATATATCCGTTTGTTATGTTTCCAAGACACGCGGGATGTTGATTGGGGGGATTAATTATACTGAATTGAGAAAAAAAGGTTTAATGGCTGTTAAGGAAAATATTGAATCCCAGATGGTACAGGATAAAGAATTCCTGCTCTCATTTGTTAATGTTCAGAGCGATTAGAAGTGGTTATAAAACCACCAAAAGGAGATAATATATGCTGAGTAATCGTTTTATGAAAAACAATGTCTATCAGTGCTGTTTTTTAAAGACTTTCGCAATCTATCTGTTATTGGGTCTTGTATTATCAGGCATCACGGGTTGTGGTACCACAAAAAAGTTTTCCATTCAGTCAGATCCCGAAGGTGCGCTGGTGATTAAACATGATGAGGAAACAATAGAAGAATCAACCGAATGGCGAACCGTTTATTGCGGTGAAACTCCCGCGGAACAAAAAGTGCATTTTATTAATGATGATGCGGCTTATTTCTTTACAGCGGAAAAGCGTGGCTATGAGCAGGTCACCCGGAGCGTAACAAAAGAGTCGGATTTAAATATCATATTTGATCTTAACCGAATTGAAGATGTGATTCCCCGTGAATTTATCAAAGATGATCTCAGGAAAGGAACATACATACTTTTACCCGCTGATGTTGAGGTGACCATCCATTCTGGTGTAGATAATTTTGATAAAAAAGAGTATTCACCGGAAATGTCGGCCAGGGTGACGGATGAATTCAACAGGGAACTGACGGTGGTTTTTGAACAGAAACGTGAAGACAATAAATTGCTTGTCCCGGACGATTCAGTAAAAGAAGAATGGATCGGTATGAGAGAAGATGTAAAGACCTATTTAAAGACTCTTGAGCCCAGAAGGTTAAAATATTATGCGCGTCTACCGCTGGTTAACGAGAAAGTGGACTTTTTTAATCAGTTTTTAATCCAATCGGATGATCAGACGGAAGCGGCAGGTGAATACTATCTTTACATATATGTTACATGTGTATCTGAGACGGCAGGTCGTAAGGCTGGGAATGTGGCGCTCTCCATTTTGGCTTCCGCTGCTGGTGGATACGGCCAAGCCATTGGTGTTGGCTTTTCGCAGTCATATTATTGTTTCCCATCCACCTCGGGAACTTTGGTAATAATCAATGTGATTGATAAAGAAACATCCGAGGTGCTTTATATTGAGCCGATATTTTTTGGATATGATATCACTAAAGAAAAGTATCTAAAAAAAGTAATTGATAAAATATTAGAATTTCCTGAAATGGATGAAAATAAAAAATGATTCTTAAACTCAGAATTATATGGTCGGGGAGATTTTTATTATTTCCTTAAACAATGAATACAATAAAAAGAGAGGTATCCTATGAAATCAGAACTTAAATTTATTCGTACATTTATTCTATTACTTCTTTTATCCTCAGTTTTTGGTTGTGCTGCCGGTGGGCCGGCCTTTCAAAGAATTTCTTCGATTCCGGAAGAAAAAGGTTTGATTTATATATACCGGTCAAAAAGTTTTGTCGGCTCAGCGGTAAGGTATAATGTGCATGCCGGAGATAAAGTGATTGGTATCCTGCATAACGGCGGTTATTTTACATACCTTGCCGATCCCGGAGAACTCGAAATATGGGCAAAAACGGAAGCCAAAGGCTCTGTCACACTTGATGTGCTGTCTGGGAAGGAACACTATGTGAAAGGTAGTCTGGGGGTTGGTATCGTTGTCGGCAGACCGAAATTGATCATTGTTGGTACTGAAACCGGGACCCGGGAAATTAAAAAGTGTAAACTGACCCAGACAGAATAATTATAGAATCCGTATTTATTTAAAGTGAGTTCAATATTACGGTTAGTAAAATTTATCAAATTTTACTAATTACTTGTTTAGGAACACTTCATGGCGGGACGCTATGGACTTTTGATCCGTAATTTTGGACAACGTTGCTAAGAGTAAACTCGACACTCTTTCCGGCCAATCAGCAGCATTACACTCATATGAATGCTATGTTGCTGATTTGTGGTAATTTTTATCATACTACCCGATAGCAGTTTTGTTGAAGATAAAAGGATTGGCTATGAAAAAATTCCAAGAGTACTTTTATTGTTTAAGTACACTAATATTTGGGTTGTTAGTATCATGTATCATAATATACACAACTGATACTTATGCGTCACAAGGAATAAAAAAAAAGTCAGATTCAAAAAATGACAATAGAATTGTCGAGTTAAATATAGGAGAAGGGGATAATAAAATTAGCATTTCTTTTGCTTTATCAAATACTTTGGGTCTAAAAGAAAATCCAATTAAAGTAAAGGAAAAATTAACTCTCAACAATTCTATTGTTGACTTCGAATTCCCATCCAATAAACTCAAATCAAATATACGACAAACCATTGCAGGCGGGAAACAGGTGATAAACGAAATAGAGATATCATCTGTACCGAATAAGAACCAAACCATTTTTTTAGTAAGATACACTACTAAAGGTACCGGTGGGGGTACTGGTAATATAGGTATTTCCCTCGTAGCCGCTTTTAGTTTAGATAATAACATTCTATCACTCTCTGAGAATTTACTTTTGAAAATACCGTGTCAAGGAAATCTGGTTCATCCGAATGGTAAATTGAAAAAGATCGAAAAACATATTACTGAAGACCTTAAAAAAGTCGGGGCAAAATCAAAATCATATACAGGATCAATTTGGTTTTCAGAAAAATGTTCTTATTTATATGGATTTGCTATTTTTGATCCAACTAATCCCGAATCCAAAAATGATGCATATTTCGAATTTTCTTCTCTTGAAGATACTGCGATATGGAGCCTTGGGTACGTGTCGAATCCTGCACCTGATGCTGAGGCATATTTTAAACAAGGGAATACTTGGTGGAAAAAGGGGGATTACAACAAGGCGATATCATATTATTCTAAAGCTCTTGAATTAGAACCAAATGGCATCCCGGCGTATATCAACCGTGGGAGCTTATTGTCAGAAAAAGGTGAATATGACAAGGCACTATTGGACTTTAATAAGGTCATTGAGTTAGACCCTAAATTCGCAGTCGCATACAAAAACCGCGGGCTTACATGGTATGAAAAAGGCGAATATGACAAGGCAATATCGGACTACAGCAAGGCTATAGAGTTAGATCCAAATTACGTAGATGCGTATTACAACCGCGGGAACGCACGGTATAGAAAAGTCAAATATGATAAGGCCATATCAGACTACAGCAAGGCCCTTGAGTTAGATCCAAATTACGCATCGGCATACTTAAACCGCGGACTCGCATGGGAACATAAAGGAATGAAAAAGAAAGCCGCTGATGATTATAATCATTACTTAAGGATAGCAGGCAATAAACAAGGAAATGCTGAAAAAATAAGAGGGTGGATTAGAGAAGCAGGCTATACTCCAAAGTATTAAATTACCTGTTAAAAGGAGGTTGGAAATGATTATGAAGAGTATTTTAACAATTATGGCATTCACAGCGATATTAAACATTTTAGTAGATTCGTCCGTAGAAGGCGCAGAAAAAGCGTACCAATTCACAATAGTGAACAAGGATAATAAAGCAATCATTAAGGGAAGTTTCAAGGGAAATGATTCAAACGGTGATGGCTGGATTGATAAAACTGAGTTAACAAAATTTTCAGAGAAAGTATATCAAACATGCCTGAGTGGAAAAATACAAAGAGAAGGTTGGCAAGAATTTGTTGAAGAGAAAGAATATCCAAAAATCCTTCACACACTTAAAGATGTGAAGAAATTTAGATTTGGAGCGAATAAATGGAGCAAAGGGGTCACTATTCTTGAATTTGAGACACATACCAATAAATTAGGAAAATTTGCTGTCAGGGGCTATCTTTTTTGGCGCGAAACTGAATTGAAGGGAAGTGGCACACAAGTTCTTTTCCTCAATGGCGTGAGTGATGGAAAGGAAGGACTTGTGCTATGTATGTCTGAAATAAAAAACCTGCGTGTTATGGTGAAATGAACAGATAAATAATCTAAAGCACCTGCTATCTGGAGAAAAAAATGACAACAAAAGAGAAATTCATTATTGTATTATTTATAATTTTCGTTCTATTTTTAATTTTTAAGATAGAAGCCTTTGCTGAAAACCAAAGCGAAAAAAAGAAAGATAAGAATTTTATTAAAGAAATCTCACAAAACTCATTTTCAGAAAAGGAATATAAATCCATATGTTATGGGAAAATACAATTTTATAAAAAGAGAAAGATTTCAACGGATAAAGATATTGCAGCAATCGGTTTTTTGAATTCGGAGCAGGGTAAAAAAATAAATGAAATTCATGTTCAAAACGGAAATACTTTTATAGCGGAGTGCATTCCCGGACAATATGAAATAAAAGATATCTTGTTTAAAGGAAAATATTATAAAATAGGGAAAACATTTCCAGTAAAAAAAGGTAATCTTGTAGATCTGGGAATTATCAAGATCAAACTGCTCAAAGAAACCGTGGATCGATATAAATATAGTATAGAGATTAAATCAAAACTGAATGAAAAGCTTATGGTCAATGATAAAAAGTTATTTAATTTTGCAAATAATGTATTTCCAAAGAAATCGGATGGAACAGTCAGTATTCTATATTTCATTCCTGGATGGAAACCGTCCAACAAATCAAAATTTACAGAAACAAAAACATTATTCAAGTCGGCAGAAAATGGAGATATTTCTAGTATAAAAACTTTTATCAAAAAAAAATATAATTTGAATATCCAGAATAATGATGGCTGGACACCACTAATATATGCTCTTTATAATGCTCAGAAGGAAACAGCCAGACTTTTAATCGATAAAGGCGCCGATATATCATTAAAAACAAATAACAAATGGACCGCTCTGATGATCGCTCTGAGGTATGGTCAAAAAGAGAACGCGAAGTTTCTGATTGAAAAAGGGGCGAATGTGAACGCAAAGAATAATGAAAGCTGGACGCCTCTGATGTACGCCCTGGGATATGATCAAAAAGAGAATGCGAAGCTTCTGATTGAAAAAGGGGCGAATGTAAAGGCAAAGGATAATGAAAGCTGGACGCCTTTGATGTACGCTCTGAGATATGATCAAAAAGAGAACGCGAAGTTTCTGATTGAAAAAGGGGCGAATGTAAACGCAAAGAATAAAAATTTCTGGACACCCCTGATGTTCGCCCTGGGATATGATCAAAAAGAGAACGCGAAGCTTCTGATTGAAAAAGGGGCGGATGTGAACGCAAAGAATAAAAATTCCTGGACACCCCTGATGTTCGCCCTGAGAAAAAATCAAAAAGAGAACGCGAAGCTGTTGATTGAAAAAGGGGCGGATGTGAATGCAAAGAATGAAGATTTCTGGACACCTCTGATGATCGCCTTGGGATATGATCAAAAAGAGAACGCGAAGCTGTTGATTGAAAAAGGGGCGAA